>SLBH01000240.1 GCA_007126415.1 Spirochaetales bacterium | reverse complement strand
GCGAGCAAAACCAAAACGGCTACCACCACGACGCTCTTCGCTATCCGCACGACATCTTCGCGCATACCACGTTCGCGCATACCACGCCCTTACTCTCGATTTATTCCGCGGCGCGTGCGAGTTGCCGCTCGCAGAGAAACAACGCGAGCACAACCAACACGAGGTAGTACCCCACCGCCCCGGTGTCGAGCACACCGCGCGTGAAGCCGCGAAACTGATACTCCAACGATACCGCACGCAGCAGCCGTTCTGCCGAGCGGGGCACCGGTGCAAACGCGGCGAGCTGATGCGCCGCGTTCAATGCAAACAGCGTCAGCACCCCCACGAGATAAGCGGTCACCTGGCTACGCAGTCGCACCGAGACCAGCATTACAAGCGCAAGGCTCGCACCGGCGAGCAGAAGCGCTCCAATGTACTCCGCAACGATCTCGCCGAGGTCGAACGCGCCGAGCCGCGTCACGGTAAGCGGCACAAACAGAGTAAGCGCCAGCATCAGCACCACCACCGTCAACGCGCCGAGAAACTTACCGACCACGATCGCGCGGTCTCCCACCGGGGCACTGCGCAACAACTCAAGGGTTCCGCTTCGTCGCTCCTCGACCCAGAGACGCATCGTAACTGCCGGTAGGAGCACGATGTACAGTACCGGAAACGCCGCGAAGTATCCGCGCAGACTCGCCTGATCCAAACCCACGAAGTCGTAGAACCAAAAGAACCAAACCGCCGCGGGTAGCAAGAAACCGGCAACCACGGCGTACGGAACACCGCTCGCTCCGTACTGCCGCAGTTCCTTGCGCAGCACCGCCGAGATTGAGGCGCGGGCCGTGCGGCGAGTCTTCTCGATAGCGGTCATCGTAGAGCTCCCGGGGCTTGCTCGTGCGCCGCTCGCTGCGAACCGGCGGCGGTAAGCTCGGCAAAGACCTGCTCGAGCTCGCCCGATGCGATCTCTTCCAGCCCCTCGAGGCGACAGTTGTGCGCCACAGCCCAGTCAAAGAAAAAACCGCCGTCGAGCGACGACTCCGCCGGAGTAACCTCGAGCACCCACGCCTCACGCCGCCCGCCTGCAGCCGCGCCTGCGCTCGCGCCCTCGCCTTTGCCTCGAGACTCGCCCACAACCGCCGCAGCGCCTTCGCGCAGCACCTCAACCGAAGCGATCTCGTCACAGCCGCGTAGGCTTCGGTCGGGGCGAAACTGTTGCGGGGGACGCACCGGGGGCACCACGCGCAGTCTATAGCGGCGAACCGACGCGGAGCCGGCAATCAGTTGCTGCGTGGGCCCTTCTCCAACCACGCGCCCGGAGGCAAGCAACACCACCCGCTCGCACAGCGCCTCGACCTCACCGAGCAGGTGCGTAGAGAGCAGCACCGCCTTCTCGCGCGCAACCTCGCGCAACAGCGAGCGAATCTCGCGCATTTGATTCGGATCGAGCCCCGAGTGCGGCTCGTCTAGGATTAAAATCGGGGGGTCATGCACCAGAGCCTGCGCTATACCGAGCCGTTGTCGATACCCGCGCGAGAGCTCGCGCACCGGTCTCTGCAGGACCTCCGTTATGCCACATCGCTCAGCGACGCGCTCGACGGCACCGTCGGCTCGACTGCGCGACAGATAGTGTGCATCAGCAGCGAAGCGCAACTGCTCCGAGACCAGCAACTCTTCGTAAGCCGGCGCGTTCTCGGGTAGATACCCGATGCTCTGCTTGGCTTCCGTCGAAGCGCTCAGTATTGAGTGCCCGTCGATACGCGCCTCGCCGGAGCTCGGCCGTAGCGTACCGGCGAGCATCCGAAGAAGCGTTGTCTTGCCCGCCCCGTTGGGCCCGAGCAAGCCGAGCATCTCTCGCGATCCGACCTCAAAACTCACCTCCGCAACCGCGGCGATATCGCGATACGACTTGCTGAGCGACTCTACCTCGATCATCTTTCGATCATCTCTTGAAGCTATTGGTCGCGGTACGGCAGCTCGATCGCCTGCCTGTCGCGCGTGAGGAAGGTGTTCGGAAAAATCGGCTTTGCGTCTTTCAACAACAGCTTCAGCTGCCAATCGGCGTAACGCGGACTGTAATGGATAAGCCCCATCTGCCTTACTCCACCGGCGGCCGCCGCGAGCTCGGCTGCGTCGGCTGCGGTCATGTGTTTCTTCTCGTGGGCGGTTTCTCGAAACTCGCTGTGAAACATGCCCTCGCAAATGAGCAGATCGGAACCCGCGACCTCGGCGGCAAGATCCTTGCGGTGCAGCGAATCGGTGATGAACGAAAACTTCCGTCCGGGCCGACGCGGCCCTACCACCGTGTCGGGCTGCACCACCGTGCCGTTCTCGAGCGTGACCGGCTCACCTTGCTGCAGACGCGCCCACAACGGCCCTCGCGGCACACCCGCCTCGATCGCGCGCTCGGGGTGAAACACGCCCGGTCGATCATCTTCCTCGAGCACATACCCCACGCAGGTGCGGGTATGATTGAGCGGGACCGAGCGTACCGCAAAGCCGTCTCCCCTATACACTACCCCACCGGCGCGCGGATTTTCGATCTCGAGGACCACGATCTCGTAGTTGATATACATCTCGAGCACATCGCGCGCCCAGTCGACGAACTCCTTGATCCGCGGCGGGCCGATAATGTACAGCGGTTCGCTGCGGTCTACCTGTGCCGAGAGCATCAGCATGCCCGGCAGACCGGTGACGTGATCGGCGTGGGTGTGTGAGATAAAGATCGCGCTGATCTTCTTCCACCGCAGATTCAATTCGCGCAGCGAGACCTGCGTACCCTCTCCGCAGTCGAACAGCAACAGCTCGCCCTCGCGGCGCAGCAGAACTGAGGTGAGGTGGCGCCCCGGCAGCGGCATGACTCCGCCGCACCCGAGGACGAATGCTTCCATATTCATTACGGAGTGACGTCCGCCTCGTAATCGATATTGTCGAACCCAAAGCCGTGAATCTGCAGGAACTGATTGCGGTACTCGTCGAGGTCGGCGAGCTCACCAATATTGTCGTTGACCGCGATCTCCCAGCGGCGGTGCACCTCAGCCTGCACGTCGTCGCGCAGTTCCCAGTCGTCGATTCGAATACGCCCTTGGCCGTCTACGGGAACCTCGCCTCCGGTGAACAAACGTTCGGCGAACAGCCGACAACACTGCTCGATGCAGCCTTCGTCGAGCCCCTTCGACTCCATCACTCCCGACAATAGCACAAAGTAAAGCCCCACCGGGATGACCGCGCTCGCGCGCGTGACCACCGCCTTGTTTACCGAGACGTAGGCGTGCCCGCCGTACTGCTGCATGCGTTGGTGCAACTCGCCGGCGGTACGCTCGAGATGATCCTTAGCCCGCCCGATTGTACCTTCGCGGTACACCGCGCGCGTGAGCTCGGAACCGATGTACGAGTACGCAACCGTGACGGGGTTTTCGGAAAGCACGCCGGCCTTCTCGAGCGCGTCGATCCAGAGCGTCCAGTCTTCGCCGCCCATGACCTTCACGGTGGCCTCGATCTCCTCGGGGGTAGCCGGCTCGAGATGCACCTGAGTAATCTCGGCCTTCATGAGGTCGAGCGATTTGGCGTCGAACGGCGCGCCGATCGGCTTGAGGACCGAGCGATACATCGTGCCGGTGTCGGGGTCGGGCCGCACGCCGCTCGCGAGGCTGTAGATGACCAAATCTACCGTGCCGAGGTGCTCACGAATCGCCTCGATGGTCTGTTGTTTGACTTCGTGCGAAAACGCATCGCCATTGATCGAGACGGTGGTAAGCCCCTCCTCGCGCGCAAACTCATCGAACGCGAGAGTGTTGTACCACCCGGCGGTTCCGGTTCGCTTCTCGGAGCCTTCCTTTTCAAACGCAACGCTGACGGTCGCGGCTCCGCTGCCGAACGCCGCGGCGATACGAGAGGCAAGCCCGTATCCCGTGGAGCCACCGATAACGAGAACCCGCTTTGGGCCTGCAATCGGACCGTTTTTTTTCACGTACTCGATCTGTCGCCGCACATGCTCACGACATCCAAGCGGGTGCGCGTTCATACAGACGTTATTGCGAATCATCGGTTTTACGACCATAGTTGCCTTCCTGTTGAGATTTCAGCGCCCGGTACCGCAAGCGATACGCTTCGGCTGACTCGGGTGTTCGCAAAAACTACCGCAGAGAGCGAAAAAAGGCAATGCCGCCGACCGCCACTGCTACCGCCACTGCTACCGCCACTGCGGCAACGGCGACGGCCACCGCCACTGCGCCGGCGGCTGCGGCGGCGATTGCGGCTCTCGCCGCGCCTACGAGCTCGGCGTTGACGAAGGCGCGGCCGGCGGGTAGGTTAGGCGCGGAGGCTGTGAGGTATGAAGCTAACGATTAAACGCTGGAACAAACTGTCTGAGGAAGACCGCCGCGTTCTCCTCGCGCGGTCTGAGACCGATATTACCCGGGTTACGCCACAGGTTTCGGAGCTGGTGGAACGCGTGAGAGCCGAGGGCGACCGAGCGCTTATCGAGGCCACACAGCGGTTCGACGGTGCCGACCTGTCACAAACCGGCCTGCGCGTGAGCGATGCTGAGATCGAGGCGGCCGTCGCCGGGATAGAGCCGCGTATAAAGCAAGCGCTCGATTACGCAATCGAGAACGTCGAACGCTTCCACACCGAGCAAAACGTAGGCTCCATTCCGATCGTCGAGGTTCGTCCCGGAATTCTCGCCGGAGAACGCACGACGCCGATAGCATCCGCGGGGCTTTACGTTCCCCGCGGGCGAGGCAGCTTCCCGTCGATGCTGTACATGCTCGCGGTTCCGGCGCGCATAGCGGGCGTTGAGCGCATCGTGGTTGCGACCCCTCCGGGGCCGGACGGCAGTGTGGATCCCGCCTGCTTGTACACGGCGCAACGCTGCGGGGTACACGAGATTTACCGGGTCGGCGGCGCGCAAGCGGTTGCCGCGCTTGCGTACGGTACCGAGAGTATCCGGCCGGTGCTCAAAATCGTTGGGCCGGGCAGTATGTATGTCGCCGCCGCAAAGCACCTCGTACATCACGTGGTTGATGTCGGCCTCCCGGCAGGTCCCTCGGAGTCTATCATCCTCGCCGACCGCGACGCCGACCCATGGAAGGTTGCGCTTGATCTCTTGATCGAGGCCGAGCACGGATCCGACTCGCAGGCACTGCTGATCACGCCGAGCATTGCGCTCGCTGAAGCGGTCGCCGAGATCTTGCCCGAGCTTGTGGATCGGGTACCTGAACCGCGTAAGAGTTTTTTGCGCGACGTACTGACCGGTTACGGCGGCATTCTCCTCGCCGAGTCGATTGAAAACGCCGCCGAACTCGTCAACGAGTTTGCCCCGGAACATCTGCAGCTGCAGACCGCCTCTCCATGGGAGACGATGGCGTTGATTAAGAACGCCGGCGAGATACTGCTCGGCGAGGACACGCCGTTCAGCGCCGCCAACTACGTCACCGGGCCAAACGCGGTCCTGCCTACCGGCGGTACGGCGCGCACCTTCTCGGCGGTCTCGGTACGCGATTTCGTGAAACAGTCGTCGGTTGTGCACGTGACCCCGAAGGGCTACGCAGATCTCAAGGATCACGTCGTAAACCTTGCCGAGTACGAAGGCTTCTTTAGCCATGCCGAGGCGCTCAAGCGCCGAGATCAAACGCTGTAGCGGGCTTAGACCCGGTACAGCGCGCAATTGCTCGAGGCGGACACCAGTGGCCCATATCAACGCCGAACCGTTTGCTAATGTAGAAGCCGGCTTCGCGTATTTCGAGAGCTTTACCAATCTCGAACGCCAAGCCGGCGCCGCGCGCACTCCGTTGCGCCTCGACCGGATGCGAAGACTGCTCGCGGCGTTCGATAACCCCGAGCGCGCGTTCCGCGCGATACATCTCGCCGGGTCAAAGGGCAAGGGCTCTACCGCAACCTTCGTTGCGCGGATTCTCATGCACGCCGGGTTCCGGGTGGGATTATACACCTCGCCGCATCTGCGCGATTACCGTGAGAGGATTACAATCGGCGGGCGCGCCGCCGAGGACGCGCGGCTGCTCGTTGCGTTCAACGCTATTCGGCGCCACGTGGAAGCTACCTACCCCTCTGCCCGCTCCTACCCGAACGAGCCTAATTCCGAGCGCGCCGAACAGGCTTCCGATCCGGACTCGGCTGAGCGCCCCACAACCTTTGAACTTCTGACACTGCTCGCGTTCGTGATGTTTCGCGAATCCGGTTGCGACTGGGCGGTTATCGAGACCGGACTCGGCGGACGGCTTGATGCAACCAACGTGTTGGAGCCGGTTGCGAGCGTCATTACGCGAATCGAGCGCGAGCACACCGAGTACCTCGGCGAAGAGATAGAAGAGATCGCAGCCGAGAAAGCCGGCATCATCAAGAGAGGCGTTCCGGTCTTTGTCTCGGACCAGACCGCGGAAGCGAGAGAGGTCATCCTGAGGCACGCCGCATCGGTGCAGGCACCGGTGTTCGAGCTCTCCGACGCCCTGGAAGCACTCGAGGTGGAGATCACGCCGGCCGGCACAACCGTCCGCATTGCGTTTATCGGACGCCGGGAGCTGGTCGCGACCCTGCGCCTGATCGGGCGCATCCAGGCGCAAAACGCCGCACTCGCGGTGTTGCTCACCCGCAGCGTACTCCCCGATCTCACCGATGACGCCGTCACCAACGGGATTGCCGAGGCTTGGCTACCGGCGCGCGGCGAGCTGCTCGACACCACACCGGCGGCGATGCTCGACGGGGCGCATACGCCTGCCTCGGTCGCCGCCGTCGCCCGCGAGTTTGCAGAGCTGTTCCGGAGCGGCCGCACGCTGGTTTTCGGCGCGGTGCGCGGCAAGGACTACGAAGCGATGGCCGAGGCCCTATCGCCGCTGTTCGATCACGTTATCATTGCGCGCCCCGGAACGTTCAAGCCGAGCGATCTCGACGAGATCGCCGAGACCTTCCGTCGCTTCCATCACAAGGTGGAACTGCGGGCCGAGCCCGAGACGGCCTGGGATCAAGCCCGCAGCTACGGACAGCCGATTCTTGTCACCGGCTCGTTTTACCTTGTGGCCGAGATCTACGGCGTCCTGGACAGAAAGCACACCTAGGTCTTACACTGAAGCAACACGCTACAACTCGGATTACGGGTACCAAGATATGTCGCTGAATTGGCGTGAGATAGACCTCGTGCTCGAGGAGCTGAGTCTAGTCGGCGCGCGCATACAACGAATTACTCAACCGCGGTACACGCACCTGCTGCTCGAGCTGTATCATCGGCACGAAACGCTGCGGTTGCTGGTATCTATGGAACAGGGGAAGACCCGGATTCACCGCACGAGTGCGAAGTTCAGCAAGCCGTCGACACCACCGCGTTTCCAGCAACTGTTGCAATCGCGCGTTCGCGGAGCGGTCATACGCTCGGTGGAGCACGTGCACCAGGATCGCATCCTGCGCTTCGAGCTCGCGCGCTCCGATGAGCGCCATCAGCTATGGGTCAGGCTTTGGGGCGGATCGGCAAACGTGCTGTTGACCGATCCGGAAGGTACGATCATCGATGCGATGTATCGACGCCCCAAACGCGGAGAGACCGGCGGGTGCCGCTTCGCCCCCGAACCGCCCGATGTAGGCGCGCAGAGGAAGGCTATGCAGCTCGAGGTGCGCGAGTTCCTCAGTGGGGCCGTGCAGGACCACGATTACCCCTACAGCAGCGCGATCGAGAAGCATTACGCCGAACGCGAGAGCGAGGAGCGGGTCGCACGGGCACAGCGCGATGCTGAGAAGCTGCTCACGGCGCGAGAAGCCGCGCTCCGTCGACGACTGGACGATCTCGAGCGCAAGATCGAGGAGAGCCAAAACAGCGACCGTTACAAGGTAATTGCCGACGCGATCATGACGCAGCTGCACGAGATGGAACCGGGCCGGAGCGGGCTTACGGTCGAGAATCCGTATGACCCGAGTGAGTTGCTCGAGATTCGCCTTGACCCAACCAAGACCGCGGTGCAAAACGCCGAACACTACTACCAGAAACACAAAAAGGCCGCACGAGCTGCGGAGCTTGCGCGCCGGGAACTCGAGGATATTAGGCGAGCGCACGAGCGCACGAGCGCCGACCTTCAAAACGTTCGCACAATCGAGGACCCCGCGGAGCTCGAGCGCCTCACCGGCGGCAAGAAAACGAACCGCGCGCGGAGCGCATCGCAAAGCAGTACGCTTCCTGGGCTTCAGTTCCGCTCCGGTAGGCTTCAACTCTACCTCGGGCGTACCGCGCGTGAGAACGACGAGCTATTGCGGAGGCACGTACGGGGTAACGATCTCTGGATGCATGTCCGCGACCGCCCCGGGCCTTACGTGTTCGTTAGAGTTCCGAAGGGAAAGACCGTTCCGCTCGAGGCGTTGCTCGACGGTG
>SLBH01000105.1 GCA_007126415.1 Spirochaetales bacterium | reverse complement strand
TATAGTGCTATCAATCGCCGCGACGCGATCCAGCCTGCCTATGACGCGCTGTTAGGAATTGTCGATGAGGTCTATCCGGTCGAGAGCTCCGACCTAGTGCGGGCGAAAGAACTGCTCTTATCGCGTCACGGCGTTTCGGCCCGCGATTGCGTGCATGCAGCGGTCATGCTGAACCGCGGGATCGATCGCATACTCACCTTCGACGCAGGCTTCGACAGCTTCGAGTTCCTAACGCGGGTACGATAGCACCGCGCTATCACCGTGTTGTCCGGTTCCCGGTTTTCGGCTAAAGATACGGCGCTGCGAGGCGCACCAGCCCGTCGCGTAACTTCACCGGAAGCGAGCGTGCGTCCACCTCGGCCTTGGTAAGCCGGTGCGCGTCGGCGATGCGGCGCTCAATATGGGCCTCGATGCGCGCGGCAAGCTCGGGGTCGTAACACTCAACGCCGAGTTCGAAATTAAGCCGCAGACTGCGAGGGTCCCAGTTCGATGAGCCGATCAGACTAAGCGCACCATCGACCACGACCAGCTTACTGTGCTCAAACGGCGGCGCGCTCATCCAGACGCGGCAGCCCCACTCCAGAACCTGCCACATCTGAGCCATCGAGGCCCACTCGATCATCTTGAGGTTGTTGTCCTGCGGAAGCACGATGTCTACCGTTACGCCGCGCAGCGCGCAGATGTTGAGAGCCGATATGAGCGCGCGCTCGGGCAGGAAGTACGGTGTCATGATGCGAACCGAGTGGCGCGCCGCCGCGAGCGCACCCTGGAACGCCATTGCCATCTTATCCATGTGTTGATCGGGACCGTCGGGGATGACCCGCGCTGCCACGTTCCCGGCCTCGGGGTGTTGCGGTGGGAACCATTGCCGGCCTTCGAGAAGCTCGCCGGTCGTAAACTGCCAATCCTCAACGAACGTAGCCTGAAGCTGGGCGACAACCGGCCCGGTGACGCGAAACTGAACATCCATGGTCGGATGACTCGGTACGGTCTGCAGCGCGTGCGCCGCCCGTATGTTCATCCCGCCGGTAAACCCGACCTCACCGTCAACCACCATGATTTTGCGGTGGTTTCTGAGGTTGAGGTACGGGGTTCGCCAGGTGAGTAGCCCCGACATGAAAAGCTCGACGCGCACGCCCCGCTTGCGGAGGCCTACCGTGATTGGGGGATCGGTGTACCGAACGCCGACCGCGTCTATCAAGACCCGCACGTCTACGCCGCGCTCAACCGCCCGTGTGAATGCTTCGAGGAAGCGTCGACCGACCGCGTCGTTGTCGAAGATGTAAATAAGCAGTGTAACCGTGCGCTGCGCGTTTTCGATGGCCTCGAGCATGGCCGGGTAGGCCTGGTCACCGTTGAACAGCGGCTCGATACGGTTCCCCGACAGGAGTGGAAGCTGCGTCAGCGTTCCGCCGAGCCGCGCCATCTCCACGAGGTAGCCGCGGTCGCGCGGAAGCAACACCTCGAGTTGTTCGGTTGAGCAGCTATGACGGTCCGGGGCGACGTAATGGCTCGACTCATGACCGCGACGTCCTATCACGCGTCGGCGCACTCGGTTGATACCGAGCATAACGTAGAGTATTACGCCGAGAAGCGGCGCGAGCCAGATCAAGCCGACCCACGCCACCGCGGCGCGTGAATCGCGTTTGTAGAGGATCACGTGAGCGCTCGCAACCAGCGAGATCGTCACTCCCGCGACGGCGGTAAACAGCGGCCATAGACTCTGAAGCGACGCGGAAATCTGATCCATTGGTTTGTGCTACCGGTTCTCTTGTCGCGTCACGTCCCGGCCGGCTCGTGGCCCGAGGCGCCCGCCGAGTCGTAGCGTGCGGGTTGCGTTGAGTACGGCGAGCAGCGTTACTCCCATGTCACCGACCACTGCGAGCCACATGCCCGCGATACCGGCCGCGCCGAGTGCTATAAAAACAGCCTTAGCCCCCAGGGTAAACGCGATGTTTTGCCGAACGATCGCGCGCGTGCGCCGACCCACCTCTACCGCGCTCGGCACCCGGTCTACGCCGTCGTCCATCAAGACGACGTCGGCCGCCTCTATCGCGGCGTCTGAGCCGAGACCGCCCATCGCGATGCCGAGATCGGCGCGCATCAACACCGGTGCGTCGTTGATTCCGTCGCCGACGAACGCAACTCGTCGGCCGGTCGGGAGCTCGCCCTGCAGTCGTTCGAGAAGCTCCACCTTGTCTTCCGGCAGGAGCTCGGCGTAGACCTCGTCTATCCCGAGTTGCTCCGCGACTGTTTCGGCGATTCGGCGATTGTCGCCGGTGAGCATCACGACGCGCTCGATTCCGAGTCGCTTGAGCTTGCGTATCGCTTCCTTGGCCTCGGGCTTGATCTCGTCGGAGACTACGATATGTCCGGCGTAGCGCCCGTCGACCGCCACAAACACGGTGGTGCCGGCGGCTTCACAGTCGGAGTGCGTGACGGCTTCGCGATGCATCAGCCGGTGATTCCCGGCCATAACCGGCTTCCCATCGATGCGGGCAAACACCCCGTGTCCTTTTTCCTCTCGAAGCTCGCTCACCGCGGCGGGGTCGAGCCGCCCGGTGTGCGACGCAACCACGGCGCGCGCGATTGGGTGCGTGGACCCCGACTCGGCGTGGGCGGCCATTCGCAGTAGCTCCTCGGCGCCGAACCCGTTGCGCGGCACCACCGCGGTAACGGTGAACACCCCGCGCGTCAGCGTTCCGGTCTTGTCGAACACAACGGTATGAAGCTCGGAGAGAGCGTCGAGGTAGGTTGCTCCTTTCACGAGTACGCGGCGGCGTGAGGCACCGCCGATGCCGCCGAAATAGCTCAGCGGTATCGAAACGACCAGCGCGCAGGGGCAGGAGATCACGAGCACCACAAGCGCTCGGTAGAGCCAGTCCGAGAAACTTGCACCCGGGAGAAGGAGTGGGGGCAGAATCGCGAGTGCGGCGGCGATCGCAACCACAATTGGGGTGTAAACGCGCGCGAAACGCGTAATGAAGCGTTCGGTCGGTGCCTTGCGCTCGGCGGCATGCTGTGCGAGCTCGAGCACGCGCGCGATTGAAGACTCACCAAACGGGCGGGTTACCCGCACCCGAAGGAGTCCGTTTTCGGTGATGTAGCCTGCCGAGACCTCATCTTCGGGGCCGACCATGCGGGGAACCGACTCGCCGGTTAAGGCCGAGGTATCGACACCGGACTCACCCTCAACCACGACGCCGTCGAGCGGGATACGCTCGCCGGGGAGCACCTCTATGATCCGGCCTACGGCTACCTGCTCCGGCGGCAGCAACTGTGTGGTGTTGTCGTCGGCGGCGAGCACGCGGGCTGTGTCGGGGCGCAGGTCCATAAGCGCCGCGATCGAGCGGCGCGAGCGACCTACCGCGAGGTCTTGAAAGTACTCCCCAACCGAGTAGAACAACATCACCGCAACCGCTTCGGCGAGTTCTCCGATCGCGAACGCGCCGAGCGTCGCGATGGTCATCAGGAACATCTCGTCGAACACCCGGCCGTGTACGATATTGCGAGCAGCAGCTCGCAGCACCGGCCACGCTACCAACAGGTACGCGAAGAGATGCACCGCAATGTATCCCGGACGCGGCAGCGCGGCGCCTTGGAAAAAACCGATTCCAAGCAGCGCTACCGAACCGAAAATGCGGGCAAGCTGTAGGATGTCGCGGTAGCGGCCGGCGGCCTTCGCGTCGGCGGACTCGGCGCCGCTCGCTCCAAACGGCGACTCCGAGGCGCTGCTACAGCTGCAACTGTCATCGCTGCAGGCTGCGGACGGAGTTTCCTCGCCGGGGCTCAATTCTTCGATCTGAGTTTCCGGTTCAGCGGTAGATCTATGCTTCATACTACGTATCGTTGGCCCTCGTGCCGGTATAGTCATAAAGACCGACCGAACTGTCAAGGCGTGCCATCGACATGCCACCCACAAGCCCGTTCAGGCGGCGCGCCCACACGCCGCCCACGCGCCGCGAGCGGCTTATTCGTAACGCAGCGCTTCTATTGGGTTGAGGCGCGAGGCTCGGTAGGCCGGGTAGCCTCCGAAAAACAGCCCGATTACGAGAGCGAACGAGAACGCAATCACGACCGAGTCCGGTGTTACGCTCGTGAGGAGGCCGCCGAAGCGTTGCAGGCCCCATGCGAGGCCGTAACCTACCGCTATTCCGATGCCGCCGCCGGCGGCCGAGAGTATAACGGCTTCGGTGAGGAACTGAGCCATGAGGTGTGACGACTTCGCGCCGAGCGCCATTCGGATCCCGATCTCGCGGGTTCGTTCGGTCACCGAAACAAGCATAATGTTCATGATTCCTATTCCGCCGACGAGCAGGCTGATCGCGGCGATACCGCCTAACAGCAGCGTGAAGGTGTCGGCTACCTCGGTGACCGTTCCGATGAGATCCATTTGGTTGGCGATATAAAAGTCTGCGAGCTCGATCGAGGGCAGGCGGCGTGCCGCGAGTAGCGCCTGCTCGATCTGCTCTTGCAGGTCGTACATCACCTCCGGGGAGCCCGCCTGGATGTTGATCATCGCGTAGCGATCCTCACCCGAGAGTGACCGCCGGAAGGTGCTGAACGGTATAATGGCTGAGGCATCCTGCGACGGTGATCCTTTCTCCTCCATGATGCCGACAACGCGAAACGGGAAGCCGTTTATACGAACAGTGCTTCCGAGCGGGTCGCGGCCGTCGGGGAAGAGCTCGCGGTAGGTTTCGGCTCCGAGTGCGACTACGTTCCTCCGGTTTTCGAGATCGGACTCTCCGAAGAAGCTCCCGTAGATTGGCGCGAAGTTTCGGATCTCGGTGTAGTTCGGGTGAGTGCCGATCACGGTGGCGGTAACGTTGCGGTTTTCGAACTTCAGTTGCCCGCTGAGCGAGGACTCCGGTGCGGTCATCACCACGAGCTCTTCGGGAAACGATTCTATCATGGCAAGGTCGTCGGCGGTGAGTGTGGGGCGAATGTTGGTGGTTCGAGGGCGAACGAGTGAGGTGCCGCGAGGTTCCCCGGAGTACACGATCATAAGGTTCGCCCCAAGCGTTCCGAGCCGCTCCTCAACCGAGATGCGCGCACCCTGGCCCAGAGCGGTGAGCGTAATGACCGAGGCCACTCCGATGATCACGCCGAGCGCGGTGAGAAACGAGCGCCCGCGATTTGCGAGAATGCTGCGTATCGAGATCGCCCCGTTTTCCCAGAGCATGATCAGCTGTGATTCCGCGTTCATGAGCGGCGCTCCTTCGTGTTCTCTATAGCCGACACGCCGCCGTCTAAGAGGCGTACCACGGTTTCGGCGCGTGCGGCGAGTTCGGGCTCGTGTGTCACCAGCAGTACCGTCATGCCTTCGGCGTTGAGCTTCTCAAACAACGACAGGATCTCCTCCCCGGTTGCGGTGTCGAGCGCACCGGTAGGCTCATCGGCAAGCAAGATCGACGGGTTGCCCACCAACGCGCGCGCGATCGCGACCCGCTGTCGTTGCCCGCCTGAGAGCTCACTCGGAAGATGATGCATTCGATCCGCGAGGCCCACGCGCTCAAGCATCTGCGTCGCTACCTCGCGTCGTCTACGGGCTCCGACTCCGCGATAGATCAACGGTAGCTCTACATTCTCGAGTGCGTTCGCTCGGGTGAGCAGATTAAAGGCCTGAAACACAAACCCGATATGACGGTTTCGAACCTCGGATCGCCGGTTATCGCTGAGCTCGGCGGCTTCTTCGCCCGCGAGGCGATAGCTCCCGCTGTCGGGGGTGTCGAGGCACCCGATGATGTTCATCAGCGTGGATTTCCCGGAACCGCTGGGCCCCACTATCGCGGCAAACGCTCCGGTGGGGACCTCGAGCGAGACACCTCCGAGCGCGGTAACGGTGTTGGGACCCATCCGGTACTGTTTGTAGATATCGGTGAGCACTATCATCTGCCGGCCCCTCCGCCGGCCCCTCCACCGCTTCCGGAGCCGGCTCCGGGTCCGGAGCTGCCCGGAACCGAGATCGGCAGCGCTTCGCGATCCTCGCCTTCCGCCTGCGCGGTGGGCGCGTCGGAGCTCTGCCAGGGAAGCTCTCCTCGGCTCTCGGGAATCGTGACGGTCTCGCCGGGATCGAGCCCGTCGAGTATCACGATCTCAACCCCGTTGTCTAAGCCGGTGGTTACCTCCCGTTTAACGGTGGAATCGGCGTTCTCAACGAGTTCTACGTAACTGTGATCCTGCTCGCGCCGAACCGCATTCGTCGGTAGCACCACTCCCGACTCGCGCGCCACCTGTATCACGAGGTCGACACTCATTCCGGGTTTCAATCGCCGGTCGGGGTTCTCGGCCTCCGCCGTTACGCGAAACACCGGGATATTGTTTACGATCTCGGCTTCGGGGCTCATTCCGGTCACCCGCGCCCGAATGTTTTCGGGTCCGAGTAGATCCGAGACAATGCCCACCGGTAAGCCTTTCGTGATGTTGCCTATGTCGTACTCGTCGATCTCGGCGCTGAATCGCAGGCGCGCGAGATCCCCGAAGGTCAGCAGGGTGGAGTTGCGACCGATGCGGTCGCCTTCGCTTGCTTCGGTTCGCAACACCGTTCCGTCGAACGGTGCGCTCAGCACCGCGCCGGCGAGCGCCTCTTCGGCCTCCTCGAGGTCGATACCGGCTCTCTCCAACGCAAGATCCGCCGAACGCAAATTGTATTCCGCCGTGCCGGCGTGCTCTCGCGCGGTCTCAACCTCATCACGCGAGACCGAACCGGACACCAACAGCGCTTCGCGTTCGGCAAGAACGCGTTGCGCGCGAGTGAGCTCTTCGGCCGCCCGATCGCGCTTTAGCCGGCCGTCGCCGACGGCGATCTCTGCACGCTGCACCGCGCGCTCGAGCTCGCGCGCATTGAACCGAACAAGCGGGCTGCCGTCCGCAACCTCGGATCCTTCCTCGGCCATCCAGGTTACGGTGCCGTCTATCGCGCTCCGTAGCGTGCGTGTGCGGTACGGTTCCACCACCCCCGGGCTTTCAATCGTTACCCTCACGATTCCTTTGCTCGCCTCAACGGTCTCGATTTCCGATGAGTCCGAAGCCGGATTCGAGTCGCCGAAGAACGGGCCGAAAGGCTGGTGGTATACCAGCAGGCCGGTAGCCACAATCGCCCCTGCCGTGACAAGCGCTCCTATGCGCATACCGCGTCGTCGGGGCCGCTGCGAGCCGCGACGACTGCCTCGCTGAATCTCCCCGGCGCTGTGGTTCGAGCTCGGGGTGCCTTCGTTTCCTCGATCGGCACTGCCGGTTCTTTTCATCGGAATCCTCCGTTGTGTTCATTGAACAGTGTGTTCTGCAGCCGCTGCGGCAGCGACTGGGGAAGATGCGCCGCCGCTAGATAGCGAAGCTTCTCGAGTGCGAGGGCTACCTCGCGTTCGGTCACCGCGAAACGAGAACGCGATAGTGCTGCAGCAGCGGATTCCGGCTCGCCCGGTTGCGCCGTTCCGAGTGTGCTGCGCGCTGCTGCGGCGGTGTAAGCAGCCTCGGAGCGCTCGAGCTCCTGCAGCGCGAGTTGGTGGCGAGACTCGGCGTTCGAGACCGCGCGTTCGGCTGCGGTGATCTCGGACACAAGGGTGTGGTGCAACGCTGCAAGCCGGCGTTCCTCGATGCTCGCCGCGGCTAAGGCGGTCTCGGCGGCGTATTCGCGCTCGCGACCAAGACTCACCGAGAACACCGCCGAGAGACTCACGGTCTCGTAGTCGTCGCGGTCGCGTCGCGAATCGGATGCCCCCGGATCGGAACCCGTCTCGTAAGCGGGTGTGGTGTAGGACAGGGTGACCGCGGGGGCACGAAACGAGTACGACACGGCACCTCCGTGACCGCCCTGGCCGGAATAGCCGATAGAGACCGAAGAGAGAAGCGGCTCTCGGCGGGGGGAGCTGCCGGCCTCGGCTACCTCGAGCAGAGCTTGCTGCCTCACGATGCGTGGATGGCTGTGATCGATCCGCGCGAGAACGGTGTCGTGCTCGGGTAGCTCCAGCTCCGACACAAACTCAAGGGGCGAGCGAAGCTGCGGGCTTTCGTCCAGCAGGGCTCCCGGTCGAGAGGGCGAGGGGATCTCGGCACCGCTTTCGAGGATGAGATCGAGCAGCGCAAGCTCTGCGTTCATCACCCCCGTATCGAGCGCCTGTTCGGCATTGCGAAGCTCTTCACGTTCCGACAATACCTCGAGGAGTGAAATCTCGCCGCGGGCATAGCGACCCTCTATCGCGTCGCTCCGCAGGCGTGCCGCCTCGGCCTCATCCTCCAGCACCGCGAGCTCGGCGCGCGCGAGATATGCTTCGGCGTACACCGAGTAGGTTGTCACCACCGCCTCGAGCACGGCCTCACGAAGCTCGGCCTCCGCCGCCGCCGAGCGGCTCAGAGCCTGACGCAGCCTCGTATGATCGGCGTCGTTTAGCCCGGTGGGTACGGTGGTCTCGAGGGTGCCGGTCACTTGATGGTACGGATCTTGATCATCGCCCCACACCCAGGAGGTTTCCCAGGACGGGCGAGCCGAGAACGACACGTCACCACGATAGCCTGCCGCGGCGGCCTCCACCCGCGCTTTGTCGTAGGCCGCTCTCGCCTCCAGAACACCCGGGCTATCGCCGGCCGAATCCAACGCCTCCGAGATAGTGGTCGGGATTTCGGGTGTGTTCCCCCGGCTGTTCAGGAGCGACGCCGGTTCCTCGGCGTACGCCCGGGAAGCGCCTGCTCCCGCGAGGCCGAGTGCCGCCAGTGCGAGCGTGACTATCGCGAGGCCGATCGGTCCGGCACCGCCGTGGGCTCGGTCGCCGCCGAGCGTTCTGTCTCGGTTGTTCATGAGCCGGAATCTATGCGTCGGGAAAGGAGTCTGTGCGGAGAGAGTATGAAGATGCGGTGAAGTTGTTGCGACTGCAGCGCTTCACACGATCTTCACTCGAGCTCCCGAAGGTGCACACATTGGTCGGCGAGAATTGCATGGTATGGTGTTGTATAGTGACGTATTGTAAGGAGCGTTCGCATGGCGCGTGTATTTGTTGTTGAGGATAATGACGGCTTGCGTGAGACGATCGTGTCGTACCTCCGGCTCGAGCAGCATGAGGTGGTCGCGTTCTCGAGACTTGCCGGACTCGAAGATGCGATTCGCATGCAGGCCCCCGAGGTCATCATCCTCGATGTGATGCTGCCGGACGGTGACGGGTTTCTGTTTGCGCGCCGATTGCGCGAGTTCTGCCGCTCGCCGATTATCTTTCTCACCGCACGAACCGGCGAGTCCGATCGCATCACCGGGTTCGAGGTGGGGGGCGACGATTATGTCGTAAAACCATTCTCGAACAAGGAGCTGATGCTGCGGGTGAAAGCGATGCTTCGACGCTCGCAAGCCGACGACCCCCGATCCGCCGAGGGCGGACGTCGATATCGGCTCACCGCGACTGCGGGGCATGGGCTCGAGCACGACCACGAGCACGAACTCGAGCTCGATGAGCAAGGGCATGTCTGTCGGCATGATGGTCTCGAACTGTCGTTAACCGCCGCGGAGTGGAAGATTCTGAGTCATCTCGCCGATCATCCGGCGATCGTAGTCTCGCGGGAGCGGTTGCTTGGTGTGTGTCTCGATTACCTCGCCGAAGGTTCCGAGCGCACCATCGATACCCATATCAAGAACATTCGGCTGAAGCTCGCAAAGGCTCCCTGGATAGATACCGTGCGCGGGTTTGGGTACCGGTTTGCCGGCAGAGAGGCGCCGGCGGCTCTGCATGCCTCAGCCGGCGGGCGGTCGACCGGTGGGGATCGTGAAGCCGAGCGTGGCCGCGATCGAAACAGCGATTGAAGTAATGGGTAGTCTCTTTCGCCGAACGCTGATTGCGTTCGTCATCAGTTTCGCGGTTCTGCTTGTGGTACTCAGCGGCGCGCTGGTAGCCGGTTACAACTACTCGCTCTCCACCTGGAGTGCCAGGCGTGTCGCGATGGTGGAAGAAGGTGCTCGGCGAATCTTATCCCGAGATTCTGCGGCGGGCGAAGAAGGCGCTCAAGAGTTGATCCCGCAAGACGTTCCGGTGTTTGTCTACGACCGCGACGGGCGTGTAATAGCCTCTAATCGCGGGGTAGGGCGTCGGCGCGAGCACGATGAGGAGCGCATACCGGTACGTGAGAACGGTGCGCTCCGCGGCTATTACTCGGTGGGGAGCACCGCTTTTCGAAACGACGCCGCGAACCGGGCGCTCACCGAGTCGCTGTTGCGCGCGGCCGCCGCCGGCGCGGTAGCCGCGTTCGGCGCTGCGCTCGTCACCGCCTGGGGGTTTGCTCGCTCGCTCACGAGCCCGGCGGCGCGGGTGGCCGAGGGTATCGACTCAATTGCCTACGGTCGGCCGGCCGCGGCCATTCCGGAGCAGGGCACCGAAGAGATTGCGCGTATCGCGCGCGCCGCCAACACGCTCGCGTCGCGTTTGTCGAACGAGCGCGAACTGCGCGCCCAGTGGGCGCAGGACGTAACGCACGACCTGCGCACACCGATCGCCTCGATCCGGGCTCGTCTCGAGGCGATTCTCGACGGGGTATATACCCCCGACGCCGGTACGATACAGGCGACGCTCGGCGAACTCGGTCGGGTGGAACGCTTGATCGCCGACCTCGAGGAGTTGATGCGGCTTGAGCAACCCGACCTCGCCCTGAACGGCTCGACGTTTTCGAGCGACGATTTCGTCGAGACCTTGAGGCAGCGGTTTCACCATGAGATCGAGCGCAAACAGTTGGTCTGGCGGGTGCATCTCGGCGTGCAAGCGCTCTGTGCCGATGAGGCGCTCATCTATCGGGCGGTCTCGAACGTGGTCTCGAATGCCGTGCGGCACGCTCCGGAACGGGGCGTAATTAACCTGCGAATTGACCCCGCCCGCGGCAAGCACGGGACGCATGAAACGCATGAAACCCATGAAACGCGCGAGGCGGCCGGCCCGCGTACGGAGAACGGGGGCGTTCGCATCACCGTTACGAACGAGGGGCCGCCGATACCGCCCGAGGAACTGGAACGACTCTTTGAACGCCTCTACCGTGGCGAGTACGCGCGCAACACGCCCGGGTCGGGGCTGGGGCTTACGATCGCGAGGCGCATCGTGCTGTTGCACAACGGCAGCATCAGGATCAGTAGCGATCACGACCGTGGTACCGTTGTATCGATCACGTTGCCGAGCGAACTCACGTAATCTTCATACGCGCTACACCGGCGCGCCATCTCGTCCAAGTAGATTACCGGCAGAACTTGTAGCACAGGAGGTACGAAAATGCGTACACACAGGATCTTAGTTGCCGCGGTCTTGGCGACGGCGGTTACCATCGGCGCTTTTGCAACGAACGGAACCCCGGTTGGGCGCGAGGTGGCTCGCGACGGAGCGGTCTCGGAACTACGGGGAACGCTGGAGCATCGTGACGAAGAGTGGTTCGTGGAGACCGACGACGCGAGTTATCAGCTGATGCTCGGCCGCTTCGGGCACACCAAGGAGCTACCGTACACCGAAGGCGCGGCGGTGGAGGTGAGCGGGTTTTCGGTGCCGGAATACGTTGCACCGATGAGCGTCACTACCGACGGAGTTCAACAGGAATTCTGGCACGAGGCGCGGTACCCGCTGTGGGCCGGCGGCGGCGAGCGTCGAAACGCGGTAAACGAGGCGCGCGGTGAGCGCGCCGAGGATGCGCGTGGGTTGGCGCTCGACCGCGAGCCGCTTGGCGGCCGCGAGGACGCGCCCCGCATCCAGCAAAAGGAGCGCGAGCAATCCTTTGAACGGCGCGGCTCGAGAACGCCGCCGCGAGGTGGCCGCCGCTAACCACGCCTTCGCCACACAGCCGCGGCCGCCCGGCCGCGGCTTTCCGTAATCCAACCTCCCGGAGCGCTTATCGACCGCTTCTCTCAAGCTGCAGATAATCGGGCGTTGACTATATTCAGATAACCTATACAATCTTAGGTAAGTTCGTCACGCCGCGCGCCGGCACCCGAAACCTTGAAAATGGCGCCTCGGGTGGCGCCTGTATTTTCGTAATGGGAGTCAGCCTGTATGCGACGTCACGTGCGAGTTAGGCACCAGGGCTGGGTGGAGTGTGAAACGCCCGACGGGGAGGTGTTTGCCCGCAGTGTAGATATCAGTGCCTCAGGTATGATGCTGGAGCTCCCGAGAGCGGCCGAGCCACAAGCAGTGCAGTTTAGACTCCCCGGTGTTCGCGACGAGCTGCGTCTTCCGGTGAAACCGTTGCGGTCTGCACCGAATCCACGTAGTGAGGTGCACCGGGTTGCGCTGAGGTTCAACTTTCCTAGCGAGCGAGAGCGTTCAGTGCTTCAGCAATTTGTGCGTGATTCGTTTTCACGCGCCGAGTCGGACGGCGGGACGCCCGACGTCAGAAAGCTGCCCCGCGTCGCGTGCCGGATCGTCCCGGTGGAGTGTGAACGCGATGACCTCGAGATCGAGAGCATCCGCCAGATCTCGACCGAAGGGCTGCAGATCCGCTTCAGCGGGGCGCTCAGCACCGCCGAGTCTTTGCGCCTCGGGTTTCAGCTTCCCGGGGACCGACGCACCATCACTCTCGAGGCTGCGGTTGTGCACGTGCGCGCCGAGCGTTTCGCGGAGTACTCAACCGCGGGCCTTGCGATCGAGCGGATCAATGAAGTACACGCCGCGCGTCTGCGGAACTTCGTTGTCGATCAGAGTTCCGGTGTGGCGCTGCGCGTAGCCTATGAACGCCTTGCAGCACGGCCCGATCACGACTCCGAGTTCCGACTTGAACCCGAAGAGATTGCTCGTGTTCTTGAGCGCGCCCGTTCGAAACAGGCGGAACTCCGGATCATTGGCCAAGACCGCGAGCGCGTGATAGAGACGCGGTTACTGTCCGAAACGCACACGTTGACGGTTCGGTGCGATGAGTCGGACGATACCCTCTTGACCGGAACGGAGGAAACGGACGACACCGCCGTCGGACTCATAGTCGGGCTCAATCTTGACGGCGAGAACTATTTTTTCCGGAGTCGCGTCAGCAGCCGTGACGGTGATTCCGTAGAGCTCTCGTCTCCTCGGGAAGTGTTCCGTTCCGAGAAGCGTGGGCAGGGGCGCGATCAGCCCGGCGCGCAGGATACCGTTGTGGAGATAGAGTTGCTCGACCTGCCCGGGAAACGCTTCTCGGGTCGCGTGGTCGACGCGAGTTCGCGTGGAATGCGCTGTCTGCTCGAGCTCAAGGGGGCGTTCGAGGAGCTTTCGGGTTTTCTGCGCATCGGCGCCTCGCTCCGCTATGATCGTGGAGAAGGATCACGTCTTGGCGAGATTCGCCACACAACGGCCGAAGCTTCGGAGTCGGGTACCCGGGTCGTGATTGGAATCGAGTGCGGGGTTGAACGGGAAGCCTCAGCGGTCAAACGTATCGACGCATCTGCCTGGGAGCAGCTCAAAAACTCCAGCCGTACTGCGCCGCTTGGTGAAGCGGCGCAATCTCGAGCGGTTACGTACTACGATCGAGAAGGGCGCCCGATCAAGGCGTTGGTGAACGCTACGGCGTTCGGCGGCGAGGCGCTGGTAGTGATCCTGCCGCCGGCCTTCGGGAAGAAGAAGGAAGCAACCGCGCCCTTAGCAGCGGTATTGACCGCGACGTTTGCGCGTCATGGGCGTGAGGTAGTGACGATTCGCTACGACGGAATCGACCGGCCCGGGGAAAGCTACTCGAGCGTGGCCGATGGTAGCCGCGAGTACGATATGTTACGCTTTCGCGTTTCGCAGAGTCTCTCGGATCTTCAGGCGACGATCGATTTCGCCTACGGCACTGATCTCTTCACACCTACCGGAGTGGTTCCGGTAACCTTCAGCATGGCCGCGCTCGAAGGGCGTAAAGCGGCGTTAGATCCTCGCAATCGCGAGCGCATCGTGTTCTGGGTGAGCGTCATGGGGGTGGCGGCGGGGCAACCGGCGCTCGTAAACACGCTCGGCGGCATAGATCCGGTCGGCAACTATAAACTCGGCGTGCCGATCGGCGTTGCGGGTTTGCTTGGGCACCTTGTGAACCTCGACGCGATCGCCGGCGACCTCATCCGGCACGGACTCGCCACGGTATCGGATGCGCGCGCCGATATGGGCGAGATCGAAGCGCCGGTGCTGTGGATATACGGCGAGCATGATAAGTGGGTAACCTCCGATGACGTACTCGACATCATGAGCATCGCCGCGCCGGCCGCGCGCGAGGTCATACGCGTGCCGGCCGGTCACAACCTACGCACGAGTGACGACGCGATCGCGACCTTCGCGCTCATCGCATCGCGAATTTTTGCGATGGTTCACCGAGAAGAAGTTGAGGCGCTGAAACCGGACCGTGAAGAACTGCTTGAGCTAATAACGCGTGAGCGTGAACGTCTTGATCATCACGAGACTCTCGACGCGCCGCGTTACTGGGAACGCTACTTGATCGGCGAAGGGTCTGCGGGATCAGGCTACGACGTGTATCGAAATATCGACCCGTTCCGGCGCTTTCTGGATCGTGAAGTTGAGCTCGCGGCGGTCGGTGCCGGCACGCGTGTGGCGGACGTGGGATGTGGCACCGGGCTTTTTCTTGAGCGTCTTGTAGCGCAGTTGGCAGTACGCCGTCCGAAGACCCCGGTCACGATAACCGCGATCGACCTCGTGCCGAGCGCACTTCAGAGCGCAGCCGCGAAGCTCGAGGGCGTTGCGGCTGCGATCGTTTCGGAGAGTGGCGAAGAGGACGCGTGCCCGTGGCGGACCGAGTTCCGAGTTGTTGATCTCGAGCCGAGCCGTTTCATTCCGTTCCAACGGCTCCACGAAAACCCTGAGCTCGGTGGTGAGTATCTGCGTGGGCGCGTGGAAGGGCTGACGAACGTCATGCTCGACCGGCTTCTATCCGAGGCGCCGCGAGAGCTCGAAGCGGCGCTGCAGGGTTCCCCGCTATCCGACGATCTGTACCGAAACGTGGGCGAGCGCAACGGCAATGACGCGGCCGGTGTGTTGCGCGAGTTGAGCCTCGCCGCTCGTGCGGTGTGTGGACAGCTTGCGCCGGAGGAGACTGGGGGCGGTCTGAGTATCTCACCCGGTGAACCTTTGCGGGCCGAGCAGCTCGAGTTTCGGATGCTCAACCTTGGGCGGGGGCTGGTGTTGCCGCCGCAAGGCTTCGCGGATGCGGCCTTTGATGTGGTGGTGGCGAGCCTGTTCATTTCGTATCTCTTTAATCCGGAGTACGCGATCGAGGAGCTGTGGCGCATCCTCGCTCCCGGCGGGCGCCTGGTCATCTCGAGTATGCGCCCGGATAGTGATATCTCGACGATCTTCACCGAGTACGTGAGCGATCTTGGAACGCCGACGGCCGGCGCCGGCGATAGCGCACAGGCATTGGAATACGCACGCGAGATGCTCAACGAGGCGGCCGGTCTCTTCGAGCTCGAGGAGGACGGCTATTTCAGATTCTATTCCGCTGACGAGCTCGCGGCGCTGCTTCTTCGCGCCGGATTCCAGGTTGTACAGCGCGAGTCCGCGTTGGGGAACCCGCCGCAGGCGGTCATCGTGGTTGGAGTGAAGCCGTGAATTCGAACCGGAGCTTGGGGGCCGAGCTTCTCGATGCTGCGCGGGCTCGCGGAGACAAGCCCGTCATCGTAGAGTACAGCGGACGCGACCGGCACGCGGCTTGCAGCGGACGCGAGTTCGTCGCGCTGGTGCGAGAGGTCGGACAGAATCTGAACCGCTGCCGCGTCGGCGCGGGGATGCGAGCGGCGCTGTGTTTACCTAACAGCACGCTGTATGCCGCGGCATTGACCGCGCTCATGGAGCGCGAGATCGTGGTTGCGCCGCTGAAGCTCGAGTATCGCGCGACCGAGCTCGCAGCGGTGTTCAGAGACTTGCAACCGCACCTCGTGATTAGCGATCCGGCATTTCTCTCGATTCTTGCGCCGCATCTGCGGCGACTGCATCCGAGTTCCGTGGTTCTGGTCTCACGCGGATTGGGGTTTGAAACGCTGAGTGGTTTGCCTGGCGGCGAGACGGCTCCGGGAGGCAACGGCTCAGACACCGGAATCGGCGCGACTGCGAGGGGTAGCGACGATCCCTCAGGGGCTGCACCGGAGCAGATAGCGCCGATTGGGCCCTATCCCGACGCTGAACTCAGTTTACCGGACGACGTGGTTTCGATCAACTTCACCTATCGCGGCTACGGTTATCCGCTCGGCGCGATGTTGACCGCGCAACAGTATCGGCAGGGTGCGGCCGGGGTTGCCGAAGGCATCGAAATTGAGCGATGCCGCAACGTAGGGCTCATGCTGCCGATGTCGCATATCTATGGGCTGGTGACTGGGGTGGTACTACCGTTGCTGTACAGCGTTCCGGCCATCGTGGTGGCGACCGCTCACCCACGGCGCGCGATAGAGACCTTCGCCGCCGAGCGCATCTCGTTTCTCCCGGTGGTACCGGAGCTTGGCGAGGCGTTGTACCGGTTTGCTCCCGAAGACGGCTCCGGCATCGGTGTTGATCTGCTCGCGCTTGGGGGAAGTGCGTTGAGCTCGGAGCAGTTTGAGCGCTTCCGCGAGCGCGTTGCTGCGGAGGTTATCAATGGGTACGGGCTTACGGAGTTTACGCCGGTAGCGATGCACGCACGCAGCGAGGCGCGAGCCGGCACCATCGGTAAGCCGCTTCGGGGCTTGGAAACGCAGTGCGCCGGGCAGGATGGCGAGCTATTGCTGCGCGGCGACGGAGTTGCGCTCGGGTACTATCGACGATCACGGGAAACCGGTGAGGCGTTCGACAAGGACGGCTGGTTTCATACCGGCGATATCTGTCGATACAACGGTAACGAACTCGTATTCGTCCGCGAAAAGAAGGCAACCTGTAAGGCGAACGGGCTGATGGTAGATCTTGTGGAGCTTCGGGCCGTCATCAAAACCTGCGAGTGGGTTGAGGAAGCCGACCTACGGTACGGCGAAGATGGGGTTACGGCAACGGTGGAAGTCGGCGACAGGCTCGACCGTAGCGACAACGGCGGTGAGCGCTCGGACGAGGCCGCACGCGAACTACGGCGCGGCCTAGTCCGGTTCCTCAAGCCGCGCCTCGCGGGCTACAAGATTCCAAAAGTAATCAACGTGAAGAGCCGATAAAGGAGAAAACGCGAAGTGCAGGAAACTATTAGAGAGCGAATACGCGGTGCATTTGCCGAGGTCTGCAAACTCGATAAAGCCGAACTGCAGGACGACGTGCTGGTACAACAGGAGTTAGGGATCGATAGCCTGCTTGGGCTCCAGCTACTCGCAAAGTGTGAACAATTGCTGGGCGTAGAGATAAATGAGGATGGTTGCGCCGATCTCGATACCGTAGGAGAGTTCCTTGACTACTTTCTGGAGGCGGCGAACAGCTAGGGACTTGATTGATGCGAAGTGAAGAAGAGCAGGTGATGCAGCGAGCCTTTGAGGCGGAGTCGATTGCGAAGGCGCAGCGTGACGTCCGCCTCGCTGCTTTCCTTGCCGCGGTGCTTTTCGCGCTGTTTCTGCTGCTTGATTACATCGCATACCCAAGACTGTTTCACACCTTCCTCACGATTCGCTCGGTCGCGGTCATCACAAGTATCGTTGTAATCTTTGCGGTCAACACCGATTTGGGCGGGCGGTACGCGCGCGAGCTCGGCACGTTTGCTTATCTCGTGTGGGCCGGTTCGATCGTTGTAATGGTGCATCTTTCCGGTGGATACGCGAGCCCGTACTACGCCGGGATCAATCTCGTATTGATCGCGTTCCTGTTTCTCTTGCCGTTGGATTTCAAACGCGCATTATTTGTATGCGCTACGGTTTATCTGGCTTATCTGTTGCCGAGTGTGCTTGGAACCGGAGTGCAAAATTTCGCGGCGTTCGCGAATAACCATTTCTTTGTGATAACTACCATGACCTTGGTGGTCATCAGCGCTTTCCTGTCTACCCGCATGCGATACAAAGAGTTCGAGGCGCGCTATCGTCTGGCGCGTGCCAACGAGGAGCTTACCGAGCTCGATGCCTTGAAGTCGCAGTTCTTTGCGAATATCAGTCACGAGGTCCGTACACCGCTCACCTCTATACTCGGTCCTGTTTACGATCTCTATCAGGGGAATCTCGGCCGGCTTTCGGCGGATCAGCACGCGATGGTCACGCAGATCTACCGCAACGCGCTGCGGTTGCTCGACATGATCAATCAGATGCTGGACTTTGCCAAGTTCGAGGCCGGTCGAATGGAGCTGCGGCTGTCACGGATTAGCTTGCTTGAAGCGGTCAAAGCGGTGACCGCCGCGTTCGGCGACGTTGCTGCTCAAAAGGGAATCGTGCTCGAGCACGAAGTAGCGTGCGAGGTACCGGCGGTATACCTCGACCGTGAGAAACTCGAGCGCATCCTCTCGAACTTGGTGCGCAACGCTATCAAGTTCACTCACAGCGGCTCGGTGCGCGTCGTGTTGTCGTGTGAGGACGAGTTTGTAGTACTGCATGTGGTGGACACCGGTATCGGCATTGAGCAGGATCACCTCGAAACGGTGTTCGAGCGCTTCCGTCAGGTCGACGGTTCTCTTTCGCGGCGCTACGAAGGAACCGGGCTTGGGTTGTCTATCGTGAAAGAATCGGTCGATATTCAACACGGAAGCGTAACGGTTGCGAGCACGCCGGGTGAAGGCTCGTGTTTCACGGTTCGTCTCCCGACCGATCTCGATGAGAGAGAGTCGAGCGCCCCGATCGAGCGTCGGGCGACCGACCGCCGCACCAGTGATCGGCCGTTTGACGGGCCCGACCGACGACGCGGCCCACGACGCAGCGCCGATAGTTCGGAGATCCGGTTGCAGAACTTGGCGTTCGTGGACAAGACATCGGCTCTTGAGCCACCCGAGGGCGGGACAAGCGAGCCCGGTGGCGCTGCGTTCGATGGGCTTCAGGTTCTGTACGTTGAGGATAACGCCGATCTACGCGAATACGTGACGACGATGCTCTCGCGACTCGGTCACCGCGTTCAGGTGGCTGCCGACGGGCTTGAAGGACTCGAGCTACTCAGGACGCACCCACCCGACGTCGTGGTCTCGGACATCATGATGCCCCGCATGGACGGATACGAGCTCTTAAACGCTATCAAGGCCGATGAGCAGACGAATACAATACCGGTGGTGTTGACTACCGCCAAGTCGGAACTCGACGCACGCATCGAAGGGTTCGAAACCGGGGCCGACGACTATCTTGCGAAGCCGATCATTATTCGTGAGCTCGACGCCCGGATTCGCAATCTCGTTTCGGGTCGTCGATTGCAGGAGGCCTCGATCCGCTCTGAGGAGCTCGAGGCACGGATCAACGAGCTGTCGCTGAGTTTTTCGCAATCACTCGAGCTCAAGGATCGCTACACCGCGGGGCACGCCGTCGACGTGCTCACCTACGGGACGATCATTGCCGAGGAGATGAACCTCGTGGTGGACGCGTGCGTGCGAGACGCGCTGTTACTGCACGATATCGGGAAGATCGGAATACCCGACCAGGTGCTGTTCAAGGCCGGAAGCCTCGAGCCCGACGAATGGGAAACCATGAAGAGCCACTCCGAACTCGGCGCGGAGCTGCTGCGACGGTTTGAGCACTTTAAGCCGGTAGCCGAGATCATCTTGGCGCACCAGGAGCGTTACGACGGCACGGGGTATCCGCGAGGGCTAAAAGGCGACGAGATTCCGCTGACCGCGCGGGTGGTCAGCGTTGCCGACGCATGGCATGCGATGACCGAGGATCGCGTGTACCGCAAGGCGCTCAACCAGCGCGAGGCCGCTCTCGAGCTTCTGCAGAACAAGGGAACACAGTTTGATCCCGATATCGTGGAAGCGTTCTTGCGCGGCCTTCTCAATCACGGAATGCTCGAAGAAGCGGAGCTTCGCAAAGCGCGTGAAATGGTCAATTTCCGGAAGCTGTAGACTACTGTAGACTACTGCTTCGGTGGTAACGGTACGAGTTTGTGGCGCGGGAACCGCAGCGTGGTACGCGCTCCGAGTTCGTGACGCTCTGCGCTGCGAAGGTAGAGCGTTCCTATCGGTGTTTCAAACTCGTAATCACGGTGTGCGCCGGAATAGGCGACGTAGCTGACGGTGGCCGATAAGCCGGCGTCAGCGCCGGCGGTTGTTAGATACTCCGGGCGAATCATGAAGGCGGTCGCGCCTGCTTGCAGATCCGCGCCGGCCTCGGCGCTTACTGTTTCGCGTGCATCCGGGGCTTCTTCCGTGTCTTCGCTAAAGGCCTTCCCCGGCACTGCCGCGAGCTGCTCGCGGGTGAGGATGTTTGCGTGTCCAAGAAAGCGCGCGCAATACTCGGTGTGCGGATGCTCGTAGAGGCGTTCGGGACTACCCTGATCCTCGATGCGTCCGTCGCGTAGCACGATGATACGGTCTGAGAGCGCGAGCGCTTCGCTGCGGCTGTGAGTCACAAACACCGTCGGGATGCCGAGACCGCGCTGCACCCGTACGAGATAGCGCCGAAGCTCCTCGCGGCGCTCGGTGTCCACCGCCGAAAACGGCTCGTCGAGCAGAAGCGCACGCGGTTCCACCGCAAGCGCTCGCGCGAGCGCCACCCGCTGCTGTTCGCCACCCGAGAGCGTCTGCACCGCACGACCCGCAAACCCCGCCAGGCCGACGAGCTCGAGCAGTTCGTGAACGCGCCGTCGGCGCTCGGGTGCCGGTACGCGTTGCACGCGCAGCCCGTACGCGACGTTCTCAGCCACGTTTAGGTGCGGGAACAGGGTGTAGTCCTGGAATACGTAACCCATGCGACGGTGTTGAGCCGCGACATGGGTTACATCGAGTCCGTCGACCGTGATGGCCCCGCGATCCGGTTGTTCGAACCCCGCCAAGATTCGTAGCGTAGTGGTCTTGCCGCTGCCGCTTGCGCCGAGCAACGTGAGCAGCTCGCCGTCGGCGACAGCGAGGCTCAGAGAAATCGTGAAGTCATCGAACTGTCGGTGGATCTCCTCGGCGCGGATCACAAGCCCTCCTTTTCGCGCGCGTGCGATGTCAGGTCAATCGCGACGAACGCTGCCGCGACCACGATGATATACCACACACCAAGCGCGAGCGCTACGTCGAAACTCTGAAACCCAATCAATCGATACATCGCGATCGGGAAGGTGACGATCGCCCCGCGTCCGATCGTGAGCACGGCGGTGAAGTCGGCAAGGCTGAGTGCGAACCCAAAGGCGTAGGCGTTCAGGATGCTGCGCCACAACACCGGGATCTCGAGCGTTCGAACGCGAAACAGCGTGCCGGCGCCCAGGCTTTTTGCGGTCTCGGTATAGCGAAGCGGCACTCCCTCCATTGCGGTGCGGAGTATGCGAAATACCAAAGGAAACGCCATCACCCCCTGTGCAACGATAATCAAAACCGGCCCGGGGATGATCCCGAACCACAAAAGTCGCAGCCCCAAACTGAACGTCACGCCCGATATCGCGAGCGGTGCCATTGTCAGCGTGTCGAGCCACGGGACCTTTCGACCTCGTACCGCGCGCGCGGCAATGAAGCCGGCCGCGGTTGTGACGGCCGCGCACAGCCCCGCGATCGCGAGGCTTGTCGTGACGAGCTCGAAGAAATCGGCGCGAATTATCTGGTGGATATCCCGGTCGCCGATGCTTCCGGCGATCAAGGATCGGAACGCGGCGGTGCTCCATCGCCCGTTGCGGTGGAATGCTCGCAACGCGATCGAGGCAAGCGGCGTGAACAGAAAGACACCCAGCGCCACCCAGTAGCTGTAGCAGATGACGGTGGTGATCCACGAAATCTCGCGCCCGGAACGCATCACGAATCGGCGTCCGCGCGTCGCGACCGCGAGTCGCCGCGCGGCGAGGCGATGGGCTGCGAACACCGCTACGCCGCACACCGCGAGCTGCAGAAGCGCGAGCGCGCCCGCGGCGCTAAGGTTGAGGTTCATGAACATCGCCTGGTATATGCGGACTTCGAGCGTCGCGAAGCGCACGCCTCCGAACACCAGCACGACCCCGAAACTCACAAAGCAGTACAGGAATATCACGGTCGCAGCGTTGAGAATCGCAGGCAGCAACAGCGGCAGATGCAGTCGCAGCACCCGCCGCAGGTTGCCTTCTCCGAGGCTCAGCGATACCTCACGCAACCGCTGATCGACCTGCATCCAGGCGGCCGAGATCATTCGCAGTGCAATCGAGATATTGAACAGTACATGTGCCAGGATAATGCCGCCGGCCGAGTACACGAACGCGAAGCGCGTGCCGAGTAGTTGATTCAACACCCCGCTTCTACCGTAGAAGCTGATGATCGCGAGGATTACGATAAGACTCGGGAGCACAAACGGCAACAGACTCACGCTCTGCACGAGCCGCCTTCCCGCAAAGCGAATGTGAGAGAGAAAATACGCGCCCGGAAGCGCGATCGCGATCGAGAGCGCCGCCGATACTACCGCCTGAATCACCGAGAAACGCACGCTGCGCCAGGTGCCGGTTTGCGCCAGCACCCGGCGCGCCTCCTCGAGCCAGGCCGACGCGCCGCGCTCGAGTGCTCCCGCCCCCAGCACCGTGAGTACCGGCGGAACAGTCAGCAGAACGAACACGGCCGCAATCAGGTACGGCGCCCCCGATCTCAACGCATCACGTCTTCCCATTGCTCAAGCCAGGTCTCGAAGTTTTCTTCGACCCGATCCGGATCGAGGGTCACGCTCCGATCGATATCGGGACCGGCCTGAAAGGCATCGGGGAGGGTAACCCCGGGATGTATCGGGTACATGATCTGCGACAGCGGAATCTGCTCTTGGAACTCTTGCGAGACGATGTACTCGACCAGGCGTTCGGCGTTGCGACGGTTGCGCGCCCCGCGAACGATCCCCGCCACCTCCACCTGCAGGTAAGCGGCCCCGTCGAACACCAGCGCGTTGTAGCGATCGGTGTTTTCGAACTCGCGATGATAGGCCGGGCTGGTCTCGTAACTCACCACCATCGGTGCTTCGCCTTCGGTGTAGAGGCCGTATCCCTCCGACCAGCTACCGCTTACCGTCAGTACGTTATCCCGAAACTCGCGCCAGAAATCGAGGTAGCCGTCCTCGCCGAACTCCGCGATCGTCGCGAGCAGGAAGTTGCGCCCCGGGGAGCTGGTACCCGGATGCAGCATGATAAAACTATCCCGGAATCGCGGATCAAGCAGGTCATCCCAGCTACCGGGAGCGTCCTCGAGCGCGTGACCGTCGTAGTTTACCGTGATGTAGCCGTAATCGAACGGGACAACCAGGAACTCATCGTCCACCAGGAGCTCCGGGCGGACGAGCTCTAAAGAGCTCGGCTCGTAGGGTTCGAGCAGGCGGTCTTCGCGCAGGCGCGGAAGATAGCTTTGATCGAGACCGATCACGGCATCCGCAACCGGCTCGTTGCGTTCAAGATAGAGCTGCGTGTAGACCGCTCCGGTCTCTCCGATGCGCTCGAGCTCCACATCGACACCGTACTCTCGATCGAAATACTCGACGATACTGTCGCGAAGCGAGCCCGGTAATGAGCCGTAGCTGTACACGATCAGCTCCTCGGTCTCCTCGAGGCGGCGTTCCTCGGGATCTACGAACTCGGCCTCTCCTACGCCGCCTGCGAACAACGCGGATGCCGTAACGAGCATGAAAGCGGCAACCGCCGTAAACACTCCGACCTTCGAAACTCTCATCTTAGTCCTCCTTACGCGCGGGACCATATTGCATTTGGGATTGAGATCGAGTATGGGGTGGGGGTAAACACACAACGTGCCATTTCCTCCGCCGGCATTATCCGGTTCAGGTTCAAGGGTATGATCTCAGCCGACGTTGCCGCTTGTACGCGCAGCAACGCTGCCGGCACCCCTATGGTCCCAGATGGGTTGTCTAAAACATATTGCTGCCCGGCGCCGCAGTCAAGTCTATGTGGGCAGCGCGGTGTGGGCTGCGTGGGCTGCGTGGGCGATCATCCGCTACCGTGGGCTCCGTACGATAGCTCTCTCGCTCGCAGCATATCGAACAGCACTGCGTTCAGGGGAGCCGGCGTTTTCAGCTCTTCCGAGAGACGCAGAAGTGTCCCGGCGAGCATCTCGACCTCGGTCTTGCGCCGAGCCTCAACGTCCTGCAGCATCGACGGCTTACCGTCGGCGGCGAGCCCTTGCATGATCTCGTGCCATTTCTCGACGTCCTCCGGTCCGATCTCGATCCGGAGTTTCTTCGCCGCGGCCACCACCTCGAGCATTGCGGTATCCATCAGTCGCATTGCGTGCGCATTTTCCCGGAACGGACCGAACGGAAGACCCAGCACCGCCGCGGTTTGGTTGATCCCGACATTGATCATGAACTTCCACCACAGTATTCGTAGCATGTCCGGCGGGACCTCGACCTTGAGCCCGCTGCCGCGCAGAAGGGCCGCCACCGCTTGCACCGTGGGATCGGGCGGATTGTTCTGCGCGCGGCCGATATACAACGTGCCCTGCGATTGGTAGGTGATGCGGTTCTCGGTTCTAAGGGCGTCGATCCCGAGTGCAACGCCGTAGAGAACCCGCTCCCAGCCGTAGCGCTCGGCAAGCCGTTCCTCGCTGTCGATACCGTTTAAGACCGAAAGGATCACGGTGTTCGGGCCCACCGCCGGCGCAATCTGCTCGACAGCCTCGCCGAGTTGAGGATGCTTCACCGCTACGATTACGAGGTCGAACGGCTGCGCGAGCGTCTCAAGTCGTTGTACGCCGACCTCGCTCGGTTGATCGTTTACAATAACGCCGTCACGCGCAAGTCGCTCGGCGCGCTCGCCTTCGGCAAGAAACGCCGCCTCGAGTTCCGGTCGCGTGCTGAGCTGGGTAGCGTACACCGCGCCGAGGCCGCCCGCGCCGATAACCGCGACGCGTCGGAACTCCGGGGTGCTGGTCGTGTGGTTGTTCATGTCCCCTACTATACGCGCTTGCGCGTGGTTTCGGAAGTCTCCTGCGGGAACGCGTCGGGGCAATTGCGTCGGGGCAATTGCCCCGGGGCGATCGGTTGCACCAGGATGCGTAACGGGTATAGTCTTGAGGCGATCACGAACAAGTGCCGCCGCTACCGAACACGCAAAGGAGGGGACGCTACGTGAAGATCGTT
>SLBH01000366.1 GCA_007126415.1 Spirochaetales bacterium | reverse complement strand
CATCTTTCCTGTCGAGGCGCCATTGTTTGGCGCGATCCAAGAATCCGGCCATACCTCTATACATTATAGGCCAGGCGTGTGTCGTTTACCACACTCGTGCTATAGTGCGGATGTGTTTGACTGGGGCGATACCGATCTGTTGATCTCTCGGTGGCTTGAAACTCGGGGACTCTCGGCACCGCTTGCGCTCGCCGGGGAGCGCGTGGCCGTAGTCATTGCCGTCCTGGCGGTGGCGTGGTGCGCAAACTTCGTGGTTCGGCGCTTGATCGTGCGCGCGTTACACCGACTCGCGCTGCGTTCACGAGTCACCTGGGACAACAGGATCGTTGAGCGCGGCGTGCTGGTGCACCTCTCGCGCGTGGTACCGGGGCTGATTTTGTACCTCAGCGCGCCGCTGATCGCACCGGAGGTACCGTGGGTTGTGCTCGCGATTCGGCGTATCGCCGAGGTTTGGATAATTGTGGTGATCGCGCTGGCGCTCGACGCCGGGTTGAACGTTGCCGGAGACCTCTACCGCGAGCACCACGCGTTCGCCCGCCGACGCCCGATCAAAGGCATACTGCAGCTCGCAAAAGTGGTGCTGTTTCTCGTTGCTGCCGTTCTTGCGCTAACCACGCTCGTAGACCAGTCGCCGCTCGGTATACTCAGCGGACTGGGTGCGCTCAGCGCGGTGCTGCTGCTCGTGTTCCGCGATCCGATTCTCGGGTTCGTCTCAGGTATTCAGCTTTCGGCCAACAACATGGTGCAGATCGGCGACTGGATCGAGATGCCGAAGTACGAGGCCGACGGCGAGGTAGTCGACATGACTTTGCAGACGATCAAGGTGCAGAACTGGGACAAGACGTTCACCACGATCCCGATCTACGCCCTGGTCTCCGACAGTTTCCGCAACTGGCGCGGCATGACCGAGAGCGGAGGCAGGCGGATCAAGCGAGCGATAAACATAGACATGCGCTCGGTCAGATTTCTCGACGACGAGATGTTCGAACGTTTCCGACGCTTTTCTCGTATCCGGGAATACCTCGACGAGCGCAAAGAACAGATCGAGCGCTACAACGCCGAGCACAACATCGACCTCTCCGACTCGGTAAGCGGCCGCCGCATGACCAACCTCGGAACGTTTCGCGCGTACGTGAGCGCATTTCTCGCCCAGCACCCGCAAATTCGACAAGACATGACCTTTTTAGTGCGCCACCTTCCGCCGGGGCCCACCGGTATCCCGATCGAGATCTTTGTGTTCAGCGCCGACCAACGCTGGCCGGCCTACGAGACGATTCAGGCCGACATTTTCGACCACCTCTTGGGCGTGATTCCGGAGTTCGATCTGCGCGTCTACCAGGAACCCAGCGGCTCCGACCTCGCGCGCGTCGCGGAGGCCCTCGAGCAGCGCGCCTCGCGCGAACAGGGATGATTGGCGCGCGAGGCCGCGGCTGTTATACTACCGACTGCCGAACAGGCGACGCACACTATGGCGCTCGAGTACTTAGACCTCCGCAACATGCGCAAGAACCATCCCGCCTGGCGACTCATGACGGCCGACAACGCGCCGCTGGTCGCCGCGTTCCTCGACACCGCGTTTCGCGAGCACAACCGACGCCATATGAGCGAATCGGATCTCACGATGCTGCTCGAGGACTACCTCTACCAACTGCGCGAAAGCGAAGGCGCCGAAAGCTTCCCGCGGGGCGCAGGCGAGTATCTCGACGAGTGGGCGCGGAACGACCGGGGCTGGTTGCGCAAGTTCTATCCCCAGGGATCCGACGAGGCGCACTACGACCTCACTCCCGCAACCGAGACCGCGTTGCAGTGGCTCGAAGGTCTGTTTGAGCGTGGCTTCGTCGGAACCGAGAGTCGCCTCTACACCGCAATTCAGTTGCTACGCGAGATAGCGACCGGCGTTGAGCAGGACCGCGAACTGCGCATTGCCGAGCTGCGCCGGCGCAAACAAGGTCTCGATGAGGAGATCGCCGCGATCGAGGCCGGCGAAGTTCCGCTGCTCGATGCGCGCGCGCTCAAGGAGCGCTTCCAGCAGTTCAGCCGCACCGCGCGCGAGCTCTTGAGCGACTTTCGCGCGGTGGAGCACAGCTTTCGCGAGCTCGACCGCAACGTGCGCGAGCAGATCGCGCAGGCCGCCGGCGAGAAAGGCGAGATGCTCGAGCAGATCTTCGGCGAGCACGACGCAATCACCGACTCGGAGCAGGGTCGCAGCTTTCGCGCGTTCTGGGACTTCCTCATGTCGCCGTCGGGCCAGGAAGAGCTCACCACGCTGCTCGATACGGTGTATCAAATCGATGAGCTCGGCGAAACGCTCGAGGATGAGCGGCTGCGGCGCATCCATTTCGACTGGATGACCGCCGGCGAGCAGACGCAGCGTACCGTGGCACGGCTTTCGCAACAGCTGCGGAGCTATCTCGACGACAAATCGTATTACGAGAATCGCCGCATCACCGAGCTGCTGTCGCAGATCGAGAAGCGCGCCCTCGAACTGCGCGACGACATGCCGCGCGGCGCCTTCATGCAGATAGACGAAAGCCGCCCGCAGGTCAACCTTCCGCTCGAGCGGCCTCTTTTCATTCCGCCGCTTGAAACCGACCTGTCGTCGCTCGTGGAAACCGCCGAGACCCACTCAATAGACACCTCGGCGTTGTTCGACGGCATTGTGGTAGACAAGGCTCGCCTCACCGCCAACGTCGAGTCGGCGCTGGCCGGCCGTACTCAGATCACGCTACAGGCGCTCCTCGAGCAGCACCCGCTGCGCGAAGGACTCGCCGAGCTCGTGGCGTATCTCTCGCTCGCGGCCGAGAACCCGCGCGCGCAGTTCCAAGAGACGGTAACCGACCTGCTCGAGTGGCAAGACCACGACGGGATCCGGCGGCGCGCCCGTACCCCGCGAGTAATCTTTGCAAGGAGCAGCCGGGATGAGCGGCAGCGATAACGGCTTCACCGGCAGCAACGCGGTCAGCGGCGCCGGCGCCGGAGCGCGCGAGCAAGACGGCTTCTCGGTTATTCTCGTGGCGCTGTTTAAAGGCGTGGTGTACCGCGACGAGGACGCCGCCAAGTGGCAACTGCTGCAACGACACCAAGGCCGCGTCCAGGACTACGTCAGCCTGCTCGGGCTCACGCTCCAGGTCTACGAGGACGAAGGGTTCGCGTTCCTGAGCAACCGTGAAGCCGAGGACGACGAGAGTGAGTTGCCGCGTCTGGTGACTCGCCGGCCCCTGTCGTATCCGGTGAGCCTCACGCTCGCGCTGCTGCGTCGGCGTATGGCAGAACACGACTCCTTCAGCGGCGAAGAGCGCATCGTGCTCGACGTGGATGAGGTGATAGAGATGACACGTACCTTCCTCCCGACCGGGAGCAACGAGGCAAAGATCGTCGACCAAATCAACAGCGCGTTACGCCGAATCAGCGAGCTCGGCTTCATCCGCTTCTTGAAAGGCGACAACAGCAAGATCGAGCTGAAGCGCATCCTCAAGGCCTTTGTGGACGCGCAGTGGCTCGCGGAGTTTGACCGCCGCCTCGCCGAGTACGCCGAGTACGCCGCCGGGGCCTACCCCGCCGAACACGGCGAGGACAGCGAGCACGGCAAGGATGAATGATGTTAGACGAGGGATTTCTTGAGTTCGCCGCCGACGACTCTATGACGGGCTTTCGGCTCAAGCGTATAGAGCTGTACAACTGGGGGACCTTTCACGACAAGGTCTGGGTACTGCCGATGGAGCAGCGCAACGCGCTCCTGACCGGCGATATCGGCTCCGGCAAATCCACCGTGGTAGACGCAATCACGACCCTGCTGGTGCCGGCCAACCGTATCTCGTACAACAAGGCCGCCGGCGCCGAGTTTCGCGAGCGCGACTTACGCTCCTACGTGCTCGGCTACTACAAATCCGAGCGCAGCGAGACCGGCTACTCGGCCAAACCGGTTGCCCTACGCGACCGCAGCGCCTACTCGGTGGTTCTCGGCGTGTTCCACAACGCCGGCTTCGAGCAGACCGTCACGCTCGCGCAGGTCTTCCACCAGAAAGAGGCGCAGGGCCAGCCGACGCGCTTCTACGTGGTCTCGGATCGCGAGCTCAGCATCGCCGAGCACTTCTCGGAGTTCGGCTCCGACCTTACCCAACTTCGCAAACGCATCCGGAACCTACCCCACACCGAGCCGATCTTCGACAGCTTCCCGGCTTACGGGGCGGCGTTCCGGCGTAGGTTCGGCCTTCAGGGCGAACAGGCACTCGAGCTGTTTCATCAAACCGTCTCGATGAAGGCCGTGGGAAACCTCACGGCCTTCGTGCGCGAACACATGCTCGAGTCCTTCGACGTGAGCGAGCGCATCGAAGCGTTGATCACGCATTTCGACGACCTCAACCGCGCGCACGAAGCGGTGCTGCGGGCTAAGGACCAAATCGGCCGACTAAAGCCGCTCGTAGAACGGCTCGACGCGCACGCCGCCGCATCTACCAGACGCGCCGAGCTGCTACAGTCGCGAGACGGACTGCGCGTGTACTTCGCGTATCTCAAAGAGCAGCTGCTTGATACCCGCATCGCGAACCTTGAGCACAGCGCCACCAAGGAACGCGACAAACGCGACCGCTTACAACAGACGCTCGGCGAACAGCGCGCCGAGCGCGACGAGATCAAGCGCGCGATCGCGGAGAACGGCGGCGACCGCATCGAAAACCTCAAGACCGAGCGCGCGCAGCTTGAACAGGAAAAAGACAGGCGGCTCGCTCGTTTCGAGGACTACCGAGCGCTCTGCGAGGCGGTTGAGTTTCCGGCGCGCGTAGACGCCGACGGGTTTCGCGAGAACCGCGAAGCGGCGGACTCCTCCGCCGGCGAGCTCAAGGCCGAACTCGCCGATCTCGAAAATCGGCGCTCCGAACACGAGGTTGGGTTCCGGCGGCTGCGCGAGGAGCACGCCGAGCTGAGTTCCGAGATCGAGTCGCTGCAGAGCCGCAAAAGCAACATCGATTCGCAGCAAGTAAAGATCAGAGATCGACTCTGCGAAGAGCTCGATATTTCCGACGAGCGGCTGCCGTTTGCGGGCGAGCTCATCATGGTTCGCGAGGATGCGCGCGACTGGGAAGGCGCGATCGAGCGCGTGATGCGCAATTTCGCGCTGTCGCTCTTGGTGCCCGACGAGCTCTACGCCCAAGTAGCCGAGTGGGTGGACGCCACGCATCTGAGAGGGCGGCTGGTGTACTACCGCGTGCTGGAAGACCGCGCACCGGAGCCGGTCGAACTCGAGTCGGCCTCGCTTCTTCACAAGCTCGAGCTCAAGCCCAACAACTCGATGCACGCCTGGCTCGAGCACCAGCTGCAGCAACGCTTCGATTACACCTGCTGCGAAACCTTGCAGGAGTTCCGTCGCGCGCGGCGCGGGCTCACCAAAGCCGGACAGGTAAAGGGCTCGGCGCTACGCCACGAAAAAGACGACCGGCATCGCCTACAAGACCGCAGTCGCTACGTCTTGGGGTGGCGCAACGAAGAGAAGATCGAGGTCATCAGCCGACGCGCGCGCACGCTCGAGCAAGAGATGCAGGAACTCGGGAGTACCATCGCGGAGTTACGCCGGGAGACTGAAAAACTTGAAGACCGCCGCCGTGCGCTCGACCGCTTGCACAGCTTCGCGTACTTCGAGGATATCCATTGGCAGCCGGCCGCGGCGCGTATCGAGGCGATCTCGAGCGAGATCGCACGGCTCGAGTCGGACTCCGATGTTCTTCAAACGCTCAGCCGGCACCTCGAGGAGCTCGAGGCGCGTATAACCGCGAGCGAGCAGGAGCTCGATTCGGCTAAGGCCGAGATCGCACGGCTGGAGGACCGTCTCGCGCAGGCCCGCGAGCAGCGCGAGCAGGCTCGCGAACTGCTGCAGAGCTCAGACACACCGCCGGCGGAGCTGGCCGAGCGCATCGAGCCGCTGCGCACCGAGGTTCTCGGCGAGCACCGCCTCACGGTCGAGAGCTGCGACAATCGTCAACAGGAGCTGCGCGAAGCGGTACAGGCCAAGATAGACGCCGAGGACAAGCGCATTAGGGCGTTGCACGAGCGCATCGTCACCGCGATGCAGGACTTCCGCCGCGAGTACCCCGCCGAGACCCGCGAGATGGATGCCGCGCTCGACTCGGCCGCCGAGTTCCGAGAGCTCCTCGCGCGGCTGCTCGCCGACGACCTCCCGCGCTTTGAGGCACGCTTCAAGGCGCTGCTGAACGAGAACACCATCCGCGAGATCGCCAACTTTCAGGCGCAGCTCAACAAAGAGTGCCAGATCATCAAGGAACGCGTTGAGCGCATCAACCGGTCGATGTCGGCGATTGAGTTCAACAAGGACCGCTACATTCTGCTCGAGGCCCAGAACTCTACCGACAGCGAGATACGCTCCTTCAAGCAAGAGCTCAAGAGCTGCACCGAAGGAAGCTTCACCGGCTCGCAAGACGAGCAGTACACCGAGAGCAAGTACCTGCAGGTGAAGTCGATCATCGATCGCTTCAAGGGTCGCGAGGGCGCCGCCGAACTCGACCGTCGCTGGACCGAGAAGGTGACCGACGTGCGTAACTGGTTTGCGTTCGCCGCCTCGGAGCGCTGGAAGGAGGACGACACCGAGTACGAGCACTACACCGACTCGGGAGGAAAGTCCGGCGGCCAGAAAGAGAAGCTCGCCTACACCGTGCTCGCGGCAAGCCTCGCCTATCAGTTTGGGCTCGAGTGGGGCGAAACACGATCGCGCAGTTTTCGGTTTGTGGTGATCGACGAAGCCTTCGGCAAAGGCTCCGACGAATCCACCCGCTACGGACTGCGTCTTTTCAAGGAGCTCAATCTGCAATTACTGATCATCACGCCGCTTCAAAAAATTCACATCATAGAGCCCTACGTTTCCACCGTCGGCTTCGTTCACAGCCAAGACGGAAAGCACTCCCTGCTGCGCTGCCTCACGATAGAAGAATACGAACGCGAGAAGCAGGCGCGCCGGGCATGAGCGCGGAAGAGCCGGGGGCTACCTCGGGCAACGCCGGCGCGGGCCGCCCCCGCTGGACGCAACTCAGCGAACTCAAACGTCGCCTGACAAAACGCTGGCGTAACGGCATGTTCTTGAGCGGCGCGGCGGAGTTTCCGTACCGGGTTCCGCTCCGCGGCCCGAGTGCCGCAGAGATGGTAGATCATTTCTCCGCGGTGCAGGACTGGGTCACCGGGCTCAAGGAGGCCGAGCAGCGCGCAGGCTTTGAGCTCGAGTGGAAGACGATCCGCCACCGGGTGCTGGGGCGCAACGAGCTGCCCGCCGCGCTCCGGTTTGCCCGCCTCGACGACCTCGCGGCGTTTCTCGGCACAAGCGGGCAGTTACGCACGTATCGAAGCGGCTCCGAGGTCGTCGCGACGCGCCGGCCCGAGTTGGCGTCCTGGACCGCGAAGTATCCGTTCGCGGTAATAGAACACCATGCAGCACTCGAGCGTCTGCTTGCGATACTCGAGTGGCGCCTGCAGAATCCGCAGCCGGGGATCTACCTGCGGCAGCTTTCGTTACCGGGGGTAGATACCAAGTTCATCGAACAGCATCGTGGCGTGCTCGCGCAGTGGCTCGACGAAGCCTTACCGCCTGAGGAGATCGACACGGCTTACACCGGCGCACGGGGCTTTGAGCGCAGGTACGGATTCCGCGCACGGCCGAGCCGGGTGCGCTTTCGGCTCCTCGACCCGGCGCTCCGTACTGTCTGGAACGGCTGCGCCGAGATCGCGATACCGCTTGAGGAGTTCGCGCGGGGCTGCGGCTTCACGTGCAACTCCGCGGGCCGCGGACGCAGCGGCGACGGCGAAGCAAGCGACCAACCCGGCCGGCCGGGCGCAGGCGAAGCAACGCCGGCCGTTCGCACCGTGTTCGTAACCGAGAATGAGATCAACGGTCTGGCCTTCCCGGAGTTTCCCGGGGCTCTGGTGATCTTCGGGCGCGGTTACGATTTCGGTGAGCTCGGCACGGTCGGGTGGCTGCACGGCGTCGATCTCCGGTACTGGGGCGATATCGATACGCACGGCTTTGCGATCCTCAATCGATTCCGCTCACATTTCCCACACGCCCGCTCGCTGCTGATGGACCGCGAAACCCTGCTCTCGCACCGCGAGCACTGGGGCAGCGAGCCGAGCCCCGCCTCGGCCGAACTTCCGCACCTCACCCCCGAGGAAGCCGAGCTGTACGACGACCTGCGGAACAACCGCCTCCGCACCGCGGTGCGCCTCGAACAGGAGTTTGTCGCGTTTCGTCACCTCGAGCAGTGCTTAGCCCGCTTACGACACGAACAAGCCATTGATGGTGCGTAAGCCGGAGTTAATGCCTCATCCCAGTACCTGCACACCGTACTCGGTGAAGCGACGGTCGGCGGTGACGACAGGGCTGTTGTGCTCGAGCGCGGTGGCGATGATAAAGCGGTCCGCCGGATCACGGTGAATATCCGGAAGCCGGGT
>SLBH01000316.1 GCA_007126415.1 Spirochaetales bacterium | reverse complement strand
TAGACGCACCCGGTTTGCCGAATCCGTTCCGTGACGACCTGTTTGCGGTAAGCCATCGCGAGTTCTCGACCGGCTTCTATTTCGGCCGTGATGAGATCGAAACGCCTGCCGTCGGGAGCTATCGACGAACGCACCTGTTTCTCGGCAGCTTGGAGCGGGACCTCGAAAGCGCCGAACCCGGCGCCGAGAAACAGAAGCCCTCGGCCCCGGCAAACGGGTGGTCGCCGCCGCTTGCGGTGAAGGTCCGCAATACCATAACCGCCGATACCGCGCTTGAGCTCATCGGCCCGACGACCCCGAGCGTCACGATTGCCCCCGGCGAGTTTCGCCTGCTCGGGCCCGACCGCGAACCTACCGAACGATTGGTCAATCAACACGGTGGGTTCTTTCAACTGAACCTGAGTGCGCACCCCAAGACCACCCCCGACGAGAGCTGGATTCTCCGGCGACCGGCACACCAATAGTTTCAACCCGTACTATTGGTTTTCCGAAGATTTTTACGCAAAAGTCTTGAACACAAGACATAAATTCGGTATTATCCCTTTATCACGCACGGTTCGGGCGCATGGAGCGCTCTTTTATTGATGCCGTGCGCAGTTTTCAAGGAGGACTATCCGTATGAGAAAAGCTATTTTACTTGTAGCTGTCACGATGCTTCTGATTGCGCTTCCGGTGACGGTGTTTGCCGGAGGAGCCGGTGAAGCCGAAGCCGAGCCCGCAGGCGAGGTCGACCTGCTGTATGTTGAATGGGCCGACGCGATCGCGACCACATATGTTGCGCAAGTGGTGCTCGAGGAGATGGGTTACGATGTTAACACGATCTCGGTCAGCGCGGCCGCGATGTGGGAAGGTATCGCCGCCGGTGACGCAGAGGGTATGCTCGCCGCATGGCTCCCGGGAACGCACGGGGCTTACCTCGAGCAGACCGAGGACCGCGTCGATCTATTGAGCGCTACGGTTAACGGCGCTCGCATCGGACTGATGGTGCCGGCCTACGTAGACGACGTAAACAGCATCGCCGACCTCAACGATTACGCCGACGAGTTCGGGGGACAGATTATCGGCATTGATCCGGGCGCCGGAATCATGTCGGCTGCCGAGAGCGCGATCAGTGACTACGATCTCGATCTCACCCTCGTAGAAGGCAGCGACGCCAGCATGACCGCGGCGCTCAGCGACGCCTACCGCAACGAAGAGTGGATTGTGCTGACCGGTTGGACACCGCACTGGAAGGAAGCCGCATTTGAGCTCAAGTACCTCGAGGATCCTGAAGGCTCGTTCGGGGGCGAGGAGTACGTCGGCGCGGTTGCGCGTCAGGGCCTCGCTGAAGACATGCCTGAAGTTCATGCCTTCCTCGACAACTTCTACTGGTCGCTCGACGAGCTCGGAGAGATCCTCTTGTGGAATGAAGAGGACGGCGCCGACCCGATGGAAAACGCCGAACGCTGGGTCTCTGAGAACCGCGAGCGCGTGGAGTCTTGGATTCCGTAAACCCGCTCAGAACCTCTGAGCTTTCGTCTGAGGTTCCGAAGGCAAGGCCGCGCATCGAGCGCGGCCTTTTTTTATGGGAAGAAATCACCGTTCAAGAGACGCGAGAAATCCTTGCGTGAGCTCGCGCACTTCCGCGGCCGAGACGCAGCTTAGAGCCTGCGCGGCGATATCCTTCGCCTCGGAGCTCTTGATTGAGCGCAGAAGCCGTTTGATCCGTGGGATGCCCGCGGCGCTCAAACTCAGCTCGCCGACACCAAGCCCTACCAGTATCGGAGCCGCTTCGGGTTCCCCGGCAAGCTCGCCGCAGACGCCCACCAAGCGCTGATGCCGTGCACCCGAGTCGGTGACACAAGCGATCATGCGGAGAATCGCCGGATGGAGGGGGTCGGCAAAGCGCGCGAGGTCTGTATTGCCGCGCTCGGCCGCCATGCTGTACTGCGTGAGATCATTGGTACCGATGCTGAAAAAATCCGCTTCCCGCGCCAAGACCTCGCTCTGCATCACCGCTGCAGGGGTTTCGATCATGATACCGCTCGGTATCGGCCAACGATGCGGTATCCCCTCGCTACTGAGTTCGTTGTGCGCCTCCTCGAGCGCACGCCGCGCCGCCTGGAAGTCCGCGAGATCCGCGACCATCGGGAACATCACTCGATAATCGGCCGCGGCGGCCGCGCGAAGCACCGCGCGTAACTGGCTGCGAAACAACTGTGGATGCTTCAACGACAGCCGTAGCCCGCGCACGCCGAGAAACGGGTTGGCCTCACGCGGGAGGTCTAGATACGGGATCTGCTTGTCGCCGCCGAGATCGAGCGTACGGAGGATGATGGGGCGCTCGCCGAACACCACGCCGATTTCACGCAGGGCTTCGAGCTGCTGATCCTCGCTGGGCGCCTGCTGCGCATCGAGAAACAGAAACTCGCTGCGAGCAAGCCCCACCCCTTCGGCGCCGTTTGCAACCGCCGGTTCGGCGTCGCGTACCGATCCTATGTTGGCGACGACGAGAACACGCAGTCCGTCGGCGGTGACGGCATCCTCACGACTCAGCGCCTGCAGTTCGCGACGCTCGGCGACCCAGGCGCGACGCTTTTTCTGAAGCTCGGAGCGAACCGCCTCCGAGGGCCGCACCCAGTAGCACGCCCGATCGGCGTCGAGGCCAAGCTCGGTGCCGAGCGGCGCTTCCAGCACCGCAGGTTTGATCCCGGCTACCGCAGGAATGCCGAGCGCGCGCGCAATGATCGCCGAGTGCGAGGTGGGGCCTCCGGCTACCGTCATGATGCCCGCCACGATGTCGAGATCCAGCGCCGCGGTTTCGGTTGGGGTGAGCTCCTGCGCAACCAGAACGCTCCCTTGCGGCGGCTGGAGCTGCTGCAGCGCATTGCCGGCGCCCAACAGTCTCTGCAAAACCTGGCGTCCCACATCCTCCACATCGCCGGCGCGCTGCTGCATATACGCATCGTCGAGCTCGCGATACTCGGCTGCGAGCTCCTCGATCAGCGAACGCCACACGGTAGCCGCGCTCCGGCGCTGCGTCTCGATCGCGTGCTGCGCCCGATCAAGCAGCTCGGGGTCTTGGAGAATTAACTCATGCGCATCGAAGATCGCCGCTTCGTACCCGCCGGTCTGCGCCGCCATGCGCTGCTTGCGTTCTTCGATCTCGTTGCCGACCGCCTCGACAGCTGCACGAAGCCGCGAGAGCTCCCGGTCGGGATCATCGGCCCGCTCCTCGCCGACCTCAGGCAGGCTCGCTTCCGCCCGGTATAACGGCCCGAGCGCCACGCCTTCGGATACTGCAACAGCCGACGCACCTCCTACCGCTGTCGATGCATCGCGCGCCTTCACGCCGCTTGAGTCGCCGGCCGGCCCCTCCGGCCCCTCCCGCCCCTCGGGCGCCGTTGCAGGCGCTGCGCGCGTGGGTTCCGCCGAGGCCGGTTGCGAAGGCTCACCGAAACGGTTCTCAGAGAGCTCGCGGAGCGCGGCCACAACGGCCTCGGCGTCGGGCCCCAGCGCCTCTACCGCAACGGTGTCGTCGCACCGCACCCCGAGCGTAGCGACGCGATTCACACTCGCGGCGTTCACCGGCCCGCGCGAGCGCGTAATGTTGGTAAGCCGAACCTTGGAATTAAAACGCCCCACCGTGCGCACCAATAACGCCGCGGGGCGGGCGTGCAAGCCATGCTCGGTGCGCACCACCAGCTCTGCTGAGGCTCGCGGGAGATCGGCCGCGGATCGCCGCTCGCCGGAAGCGCCGGAAGCGGCGGTTGTGGCGCTTCCGCCGGTTGTGCCGGTTGTGCCGGTGTTCGCCTTCCCCGTCTCGGCGCCGGCGAGATCATCCGGCTGCTCGCCGAGCTGTTGTTGCTTGGCGACGAGTGCCCCGCGTGCCTCACGACATACGGCGTCGAGATCGCTGCCGAGACCGGCCTGTACGTAGGCTGCGATCGTTCCTTCCACAATTGGGGCGGGGCAGAACCGCACCTTACCGGTTTGCTCAGGGTCCAGCATCTCGAGTGCCGTCTCGGAACTCAAGATCGCACTTCCGAGATCCATCAGCACCACGACCCCGTCGTCGCTGTAGACCGAGGCGATTGCTTCGGAAATCTGAACCGCGTCGGTTCCGAACTCGGAGCGCTCCTCACCCACCCCTCCGGCCGACGCTATCGGCACCGTGTCGTTACCGGCCTGACGCGCAAGGGCAACCAAGGCAGTCGCGAGATCACGCGAATGCGATACAACTACAACGCCAACCACTGTTGCTCACTTCTCTCAATTCGATTATTCTGCGTCCGGATTTATCGCGCGGGTCGCGCAGCTACACGCCCCAACGCAGCCCGGGTGTAAGAACCGGTGCGTCCCAGAGTTTCAAGAACTCGTCGTCGACGCGCACGAGAGTGATCGAGAAGCCCGCCATCTCGAGAGACGTGATGTAGTTACCCACGAGGTTTCGCTCGATCGTGATGCCTTTCTTCTTGCAGATCTCGGCAAACTCGTTGTACAGCAGGTAGAGTTCGATCAGCGGGGTACCGCCCATGCCGTTGACCATTGCTATGGTCTTGTCACCGTTCTTAAACGGCAAATCCGACAGCACAGCCTCGGCCATCATCTCGGTAATTTCCTTGGCGGTCTTGAGCTTCATGCGCTCGCGGCCCGGTTCACCGTGAATGCCGATCCCGATCTCCATCTCGTCGTCGCCCATCTCGAAGGTGGGCTTCCCGGCGGACGGCACGGTGCACGAGGTCAGCGCCACACCCATCGAGCGACCGTTTTCGTTGGCCTTGCGACACACATCGGCGACCTTCTGCAGATCGTAGCCCGCGTCGGCCGCTGCACCGCAGAGTTTCTCGGCGATCACGGTGGTCCCGACGCCTCGGCGACCGGCGGTATACAAACTGTCCTTAACCGCAACATCGTCGTCAATGACTACCGCTTCAACCTTGACGTCCTTCTCGGCGGCCGCGGCCTCGGCAGCCATCTCGAAGTTCATAACGTCGCCGGTGTAGTTCTTGACGATATGCAGAACCCCGGCGCCGCCGTCGATAGCCCTGGTAGCTGCCTCCATTTGATCGGGCGTGGGGGAAGAAAAAACAGGGCCCGGACAGGCGCCGTCCAGCATACCCTTTCCTACAAAACCGCCGTGCATCGGCTCATGGCCGCTTCCCCCACCGGAAAGCACGCCGACCTTGCCCTTGACCGGCGCATCGGCACGCACCACGTAGTTGGGCTCAAAATGCACCTTTATGAGGTCCCCATGCGCCGCAGCTAATCCTTGCAACGATTCCTTCACAACATCGTCGGGATTGTTGATCAGCTTCTTCATAACACGACCCTCCTTGTACGCTTAGATACAGGTTGCGGTGACAGTATTTATGGCCCCATTATCAAACGCTACAGCGAGATCTGTCAAAGAGAAATAGCGTTTATCCCGGGCAGGTTACGCCGCGCCCGGGCGATCAGCGAATGCTGCTGTTCGGCGGGACGTAATAGACAGCCGAACTCACCGAGCGGACCCCGTCGACCTTACGGGCCGATTGCTCCACGATCGCGACGTCTTCCTCGGCGCTCACCATACCGCGCAGATGCACCGCGCCGTTCTCGGCCGTGACGGTAAGATTCTGCACCGGCAGGCCGTCGATGTAGATGATCTGCGTGATAACCAGCATCTCGAGGAAGAGATTTGCAAGCTTCTCCTCGGTCTCCTGCACATACTCGGGGCGCTGCAACGCAGCGAGCGCATGACTAACGAGGTCTACCGCTGCTTCTTCGTTGAGAAACTCAGTGCTGAGGATCACGTCGTACAGCTCAGAGTCAAGCCAGTTTTCGTTGAAAAAGAAACGATGAAACCCCGCACGCTCGCGGTCGCTATGGTGTACCAGGTGTTCGGCTTCGTGACGCGTGTATCCGTACTCCTGAACCACGTTCTCAACCCGTGCCTCGAACGGAGCGGTTATCCTCAGGTTCAACACGCTGGGTAAATGCGACAGCAACACCTGGCTGCCTCTACCGAGGATAACGCAGTTGCCTTCATGAGCGAAACGCGTAACGGTGTAGCTCAGGAGATGCAGATAGCGGTCGCGGTCGCGAGAAAACCGGTGCCAGAACCCGGGATTCTTTTCATCGAACTTCTCGATGCTGCTCTCAGGCACCCCGTCCTCACGCAGCACCCGCTCGATTTCCGCCTTATTGACGAATCGATACGACAACTTCTCGGCCAGGAGTTCGGCGATCTTATCGCCGCGACTTCCCAGCTCTCGCGATAACGTTATCACACCCATGGCGGCCTCCTTACAATCACTCCCTATAATCACAGTATACACCGGTTATCGTCGGTGCGATAGTTGTACGATAGTTTGCAGTCACGAGAATCTCGCCTTTCGATATTTCATTATGCATTATGCTTGACGTTGCCGAGATCCCGGTGCAGACTGTACGCGTACGAAGCTAGTAGCCGAGGGGGCAAAGTCCAGGCGTTTTCGCCTGTACTACATACTATTTTTTTTGGAGGGAGCTATGAGTTCACAGTCTCCGGAAAAGGGCGGAATTTTCCGCTCGTATTTGGAGTCCAACTTGCTGATTCGCATCCTGATCGGTTTGATTGCGGGTGCGGTTGTCGGCTTGATCGTCGGACCCCCGATCGAGGTCATTGAGCCACTGGGAAGCTTGTTCGTCCGCTTACTGCAGATGATCGTTGTTCCGGTGATCTTTTTCACCTTGGTCGTAGGTGCGGCGAGTGTAAGCCCGGCGCGCTTGGGGCGCATCGGGTTGAAGACGGTACTGTTTTACCTGGGTACATCGGCTGTCGCGATTGCTCTGGGTCTCATCATGGGCAACGTGTTTCGCGTGGGCTCGGGGGTAGACCTTGGCGACATCGGCGAAGGAGCCGCCCGCGACGTAGACGCACCCTCGCTCGTTGAAACGCTGCTTGAGATCGTTCCAACCAACCCGATCGCGGCATTGGCCGAGGGTTCGGTATTGCAGATCATCTTTTTCGCGATTGTGTTCGGTATCGGCCTCTCGTATCTGCAGATCAGCAACGACGACCGCATTAAGTCTGGTGCCGATATGCTGTTCCGCTTTTTCGACGGCGGCGCCGAGGTGATGTTCAAGGTGGTTCGCGGCGTCCTGCAATACGCACCGATCGGTGTATTCGCGCTGATCGCGGTCGTATTCGGTACTCAAGGTGCCGAGGTCGCGGGGCCGTTGGCCATTGTAACGGTCGCGGTCTATGTTGCGCTGGTCCTGCACCTGCTCATAGTGTACGGCGGTATCCTCAAGATTTTCGGCTTGAGCCTGCCGAAGTTTGTCCGCCGCGGCCGTGAAGCAATGGTTACCGCGTTCGTCAGCCGCTCCTCGGGGGGAACACTTCCGGTAACCATGCGCAACGTTTCAGAGGGCATGGGCGTCGGTCGACCGACGTACTCCTTCAGCCTCCCGCTCGGCGCAACCATCAACATGGACGGTACCGCCATCTACATGGGTGTATGCGTACTGTTCATCGCCAACGCAATTGGGCTTCCGCTTGACGCCGGGCAGCAAATTATGGTCGTGATCACGGCCGTACTCGCATCGATCGGCACCGCCGGCGTTCCCGGCGCAGGCGCGATCATGCTGCTGATGGTCCTCAACGCTGTTGGGCTGCCGGTTGCCGAGGGTACGCCCCAGGCCATGGCCTATGCCATGATCCTCGGAATCGACGCCATCCTCGATATGGGCCGCACCGGGCTCAACGTCACCGGAGACATGGCGGTAACGTGCGGGGTTGCGAAAACCGAAAAAGACATAGATATGTCGTACTGGAAAGACTGATCGCTTTCTAGTAGTATAACACTCGGTTCATGCAGATAGAGTCCTCACCGGCGCCATCGGCGTCGGTGAGTTTTTTTCGGGAGCATCATGGAGCGCAACTCCGACACCGTTTCTACGCCTCAAGATCAGGCGAAACCCGCAACCATTTTGGTCGCGGAGGACGATCGCATCAATCAGCTCGTTGCTCGAAAGATGCTCGGCACGTTGTTTCCCAAGGCGCGGGTCATCGAGGCCGTCGACGGTGAACAGGCCGTTACGCTCTATCGCGAGCACCAGCCCGACCTCATCCTGATGGATCTCCAGATGCCGCGGCTCGACGGCTATGCCGCCACTCGTGTAATTCTCGAGGAAGCGCGGAGTAGCGGCCGCCACACCCGAGTGGTTGCGCTTACCGCGGGCTTAGTCCATGGTGAACGCGAACGCTGCATCGAGGCCGGGATGTCCGAGTTCCTCAGTAAGCCGCTCGATCAAGACACGCTTAAGAACGTCGTTGAGTCTCTGATAGGCCCTACGCTGTTGTAATGAAGACCCGCCGCGCGGCATACACCGCTCATCTCGTCGGCGGTGCCGCCTAGCCGTCTCCGCCGCCGACGGCGGCGCTTATCGGCAGTTCTATCACGAAGACGCTTCCTTTCGGATCTCCCGGCTCAAACCATATCCGCCCCCCGTGCAACTCCACGAGCTGCCTAGCGATCGTGAGGCCCAGTCCGGTTCCGCCGGT
>SLBH01000013.1 GCA_007126415.1 Spirochaetales bacterium | reverse complement strand
TATTCGGTCGCGCGTAGTCTCCGAGCGCGCGTAGTCTCCGAGAACGTCACCTGAGCACGATCACGATGCCGCCTCTCCCACTCCGGCGCTCGAGGTCGCGGCGCTCGCTAACTCCAGATCTCGCCAAAGGTGTGCGGCGTCTCACAGTATCGGCAGACGAAGTCTTCCTCACTTGAGCGATAGAACTCAACCACCACCGGCTCGGCATGCTGTGGGTGAGAGATACACCCCGGGTTCTTACACTGAATCTCGGCCAGATTGTAGACACGTGGCGGCATCCGCAGCCGATACTTGCGTCGTACTTGTTCGTTGGAGATAAGGTTCAGAGTACACCCCGGGGCGATTGCGCCGAGCATCTTGATCAGTCGTTCGTCAAACTCCGTTACATCCGGGAGTGATATCAGACCCTTGTGTTTCCCGGTCTCTTCCGAGGCAAAAACCCCGTGCGAGCTCACGCAGTTCAAGCCCAAGGTGCGTCGAATTTTGTTGACCTCGTTCCAGATTGCCTGAGGCTCCTGCCCTACCGCGATATGATCGATCACGATGCCGTTTGAGACCGGCTTGATCCCGACCTTGTACTCGCCCTTCGGACGCGCCGCCGGGCCTGTTTCCTCAACGACGAAATCGTCGGAGAACACCGGACGTTTCTGCACCGTTCCGTTGAACTCCGAACCGAGGCGTCCGGCGAGAAGCGCAATCTCGATAATGCGTGTGTAGTAGCCGTTCACCGACTGACGGTCCCATGCGTTCAACGGGAGCTGGTCGAGGAACGGTGGGATTACCGGCGTTTCTCGATGCCGCGGCAACGGGTGAAAAAAACGCGCGCCTTCCTGCAGCCGCGGGAGAAACTCGCGGCGAAACGTTACCGCAGAGCGCAACGCGGCTGCGCGATCACGAAGTTTCTCGCCCATCCGCTCGAGCTGCAGTCGTGTGAAGTACCACAACGGCGCCACCGTACGCTGAGACAAGTACTCATCTATGGACTCGAACCGCCGAATCCTAAACCCGTATGCCTCCATCAGGCGTGTGTAGTGCTCGGGCATAGTGATCTCGGCCGGCGCTACCAGATCAACCTCCACCTCGCCGAACAGTCGCAGCCCGTTTACCTTGGAGTGAACGGTACGACCGTGAAGGAGGTCACCGACAAGCGCAAGGTGTATATGCGAACGATCCCAGTCGAGCGCCTCAAGAAAACTGAACTCATCGAGGAACTCCTGCGTCGGGTGCTCGTGCCGGCCGTCGCCGGCGTTGATGAAGGCCGGCCGTCGCATGCCGTGGCTTTGGCAGTAGTCACCGACCGCATCCTCGAGCCACCGGCAGGTTCCTTCGTGCGGTGTGCGCATAATGAAGACCGAGTCCGATGAGTAGCCCGCGAGCATCTTCACGGTATCGGTAATGCTCTCGCTCTTGGCGAACGAAGAACCCGCGAGACCAAACTCGTTCACTTTGGCGCGATGGAACTTGGCTGCGTTGCGAAACGACTCGCGCGTGCGCGTTGAGTCCTCGAGAAAGATCAAGTACACGCCGAGCTCCGGATCGCCGACGCGAAACGCCTCGAGATCGTCTGAACCCTTCTCGGCCGCACTCTTTAGCTTCCGAGTCTGCTCGTAGAGATATAACTGCTCATCGATCGAAAAATCGTTAACGACCTGTATTGTGCGGCCGCGAAAACTACTCACTAGAACTGCTCCAAGTTTGCTCGGTCGAGAGCAAGAACACGATCATCCCGTCCCTGCACATACACTCTATTATTCGCGAACATAATCACGCTGTCGGGCCGAACCGCCCTCGCCGAGCGAGTACTCAACTGCAGGTCGCGGTCGAAGCGCCCGAGATACCACTCGCCTTCGGTACGGACAATCGCGTAAAACCGATTCTCGTCGGTGCGCAGCACCACCATGCTTTCGCGGGAAACCTCATGATCGCTCCGCGCGACGATCTCCATATCCCGCGGACTCACACGCAATAGCCGTGTGCTCCCGTCGTTATCCGCGATAACGACGGCATCTTGTTCCACCGTCTCGAACCTGCGACCCCAAACCGGGCCGAGCTCATCGAGGTCCTCGGTACGCTCACCGGTATCGGCGCGAACTCGAACCAAGCTCCCCCGCTCGGCGCTTTCACTGAGGATGAACCACGCCGACTCGGGTTCCTCGGGCTCCTCAACCGGGTCTTCCTCGGGCTCCTCGGGCAACGCGGCGAGCTCTTCCTCAATCTCCATCATCTCCCGCGTATCATCGGCAATCGCTTCACGCTCCTCACGAACGGCCTCGGTCAACTCCTCGACCTCCTCCTCGCGCTCCGCGACCTCCTCAGCCCGCTCATCAAGCTCAACCTCGCGCTCGTCGAGTTCTTCGAGCTCTTCTTCTATCTCGGCGATACGCTCAAGGTCGCGCTCCGGGAGCATCTCCATCGCGCGCCGGTCTTCGAGCCCTCTCAGCTCTTCTATCAGCTCGGCTTCGCGCTCGCTCAGCTCGGTACGCTCGCGCTCCAGCCGCGCGACCTCGCGGTCCAACTCCTCGATACGTTCCTCGAGCATTCGCTCAAGGAACTCAACCATGCTCTTGCGCGTAGCGATGCCGCGATCCACACGTGAGCGTAGTTGCTCGCGGACATCCGCATCCAACAACGCAAACGGGCTGACCGCAGCGATCTCGCCCGGACGTGCGTCATCGGAGAGCGGTATAACCAGCTCGGTCCCCCCCGGCCAATCGGAGTACAGCGTCGAAAGCCCTACCGAATCCTCGCTAAGGTGCTCGAGCACGACCGGCTTGTAGCGCTCCTCGAACACCTCCAGCTCTCCGCGAAAGACCGCGTTGTAGATTGTAATGTACTCCGCGAGAAGCCCGGCATCAGCCTCGCTATACTCGTACGCACTCTGGAGATACCCCGAGACAATCAGGCGAAAGTTATCGATGTGGTCGACGCGCGCCTGTTCCGACAACAGCATAATGTCGGCGTCGAGGCCGGCCGGTGTTTCGGGGTCTACCGCGTGAATCACGGTGTAGGCGCCGAAATACGAAAACTGCCCGTACTCGGGGGTAAACTGCTCGCCGAGATAGGACCCGATACCGAAAATTTCGTCCCGAGTTTGGATAACTTCGAGCGGCCCCTCGTAGTTCTGAAACTCAATTGGAGTATCTATATAGGGCGCAAGCTCCTCGGAGTCTACTTCAAGGCCTCCCGCTACTGCGGCGGCGAACAGAAAGCAGAGCGTCAGCACCTTCGTCATAGGGCATTCTCCTCGTCGAGCCAGTATAAGCGATCAAAGCCGGGTTATCAATCGAAACGCCCGAACATCAAATGGAATCGTGCCCGGGAGCGAACTTCGCGCGTTACGCCTCGCTCCGAAAGCCGAGCGAGCTCGTCAAGCGCTGCACGGTGCGAATCGCTTCCGTTATGGGATACAAGCCCCACGAGGGCCTCGAGCGCAGCGAGCTCAACCGACTCGGAACGCCGACCGGTACGGAGGTATCGTATCGTGCTCTGTAGCATACCGCGCGAGCGGTCGCTTCGTACTCGAGCAAAGGCATTGAGATACGCTCGCCTTACGCTCTCGTCACGCTCGTCGACAGAAAGACGCGCGAGCAGCGCCGCGCTCGGCAGGTCCCCCACCATACTGAGAAGCTCAACCGCGTCGACACGGAGCTCAGAGGACGTTGCAGCACCCGCTCCGCTTCCGCTTTCGATCATCCGTCGCAGAAGCGTGCGAACTTCCTGCCGACGTCCGCTCAGTCTCGGTTCCTCGATTATCTCACGCAGCTCGCTTAGCGCTTCGCGACGATCGGCGGTGCCGCCCTCGAAGAACAGCTCCTCCACGTACAGCAGATCGAGTGGAAGTGACTCGCCGCGAGCCGTTTCGAAGCCGGTGCGAGGGCCCGGTGCAGCCCAAAACCCGGTGAGCGCGTCGTTGCCGCGAGCCCCCCGCCACCCCCCGAGCGAGGCAGACTCTGCGTCGGAGGCAGTCGCTATGGCGCCTTCCTCAAAACCAAACGACTGCACCACCCAGTCCTCGGTCGCCACAAGAATGCGATCGGAAGCGTCAAGCTGTATTAGCTCAGCACCCCGGCCACCGAGCATCTCAGACTCCAGAACGCGTGAGGGTTCCGACTCAGAGGCCGCGAAAGCGATCACCCCGCTCGACGATGCCACCAAGATACTGCACGCTGTTGTAACGGCGATGCCGACCGGATCCGACATCCGTGCGCCGCCGCGGCTTTCGCTGCCGGCGGGTTCGCCGTCGGCGGGTTCGCCATCGGCGAGCCCCACACGCGTCACCGAGCCGTCCTCGGCGACCGCCGCCAGAAGCCCGCACCTTTCCGAAACCACCACGTCACGCGGCGCGCCGAGCTCGCGTTGCCAGACCGTCTCGAGCCGCTGATCGTAGCGACGCATCACTCCTTCACCGCTCCACGCAAGCACCGCTCCGTCGCGCAGCGCAAAGAGCCGTCTAGGAGGCTCCGACAGCTTAGTCGCGCCGATCGAGCGCCCGTCCTGGTTCAGTCTGATTACGCGGGGACCGGCTGTCGCGATGTATATCGAGCCGTCGGCGCCGATCACCGGCGCCGCGGGTATCTTGGTATCCAGCCTTCGTTCCCAGAGCACCCGTCCCGCGGGCGTGAGAAACACTACGCCACCCTCGCCGAACGTCAACACGATATTGCCGTCACGCGTTATTGCGGGAGCCAAGATCCGGTCGCTTAGACGACGGCTGAAGGCGCGCTCCCCAGATTGGTTCACGCCGACGAGCCTGTTCGGCGCCACCGAGATAAGAACGACTCCATCACCGGCAAGCGACAGTACTCCGTCGGGCATCCGCCGGGTATCGTAGCGCCAACGCAGTCCCCCGTCGAGGTCGAGCGCGTAGAGATAGCGGTCTTCGGCCGCGAAGTAACTCGACCCGTCGGTCCCAACCGCTATGGGGGTGCGTAGCGCCCCGCCGGTCGCGTATCGCCACTCACGCGTAACGCGTGCTCTTGGCGGACCGACCACCGAGTGTTCCGCCGGCGCACCGGCCGGCACCAGCAACAGCAGCGCCGGCAACAACAGCAGCGCCGGTACCGCGGCGGCAGCCGGCAGGAACCGCCTGGTCATGGTGTACTCCGGGTTAGCCGAGCGACCGTTTCTATCTCGGCGGTTTGAGGATAGAAATCGTACAGCTTCACACGATCGAGTCTAAAACCGCCGCCGCAGAGCGCCTTGAGGTCACGGGCAAGGGTTGCGGGGTTGCAAGACACGTACACAATCCGGCGGGGTAGGTCTCGGAGCAAAGCCCGTACAACCGTCTTGCCGAGCCCGTTGCGGGGAGGATCCACGAGCACAAAATCGTCACTCGTGAAGCTATTTCGCGCCACCCAACGCTCTACCGTGCTTTTCACGAACCGAGCCCGTGTACCCCGCAGATTCTCGACCGCCGTCGCCGCCGCGGCCGGGTCGCTTTCAACCGCCGTCACCCGGCGGAACCGCTCCCCCAGAAACGCCGCAAATACCCCCACTCCGGCGTAGAGATCCACCGCCCGCTCACCGGACAACTCGATGATCTCATCTTGTATCAGCCGCTCGAGCATCTCGATGTTGTTCTGGAAGAACGCATAGGGAGATACTGCAAACGACTTGCCGGCGAGTGTAACCTCCACCGCGAGCTCTCGACCGCCCCCTTCTTCGACAGCAGCGAAGCAACGCTCGGCCCGTGCAGCGCTCGCAGCTTCGTCGGCAGGGCCTCCGCTGTCCGGACCGACCGCTGAACAGCGACTCCTCGGCACGCCAAAGACCCGCAGCGGCCGGCGCAGCGGCTGCTGCAGATCCGCGCAGCCCGCCGGATCGGCAAGCAGGTCGTTCACGCGGTCGACCGCGATCGGGCAATGCGTAACCTCCACCACCTCATGCGAGGCCCGCTTGCGAAAACCGAGTCCTCCCGCGCCGTCGGGGTGCAGACGGGCCCGACTGCGATACCCCAGCTCCGAACCGCCGACCGCGCGAAGGGGCTCCTGCAGACGTTCGTGCTGCAGCTCCGCTCCGCCTATACGCGAGAGCGTTTCGCGTAGGATCTCGCGTTTCACCTCAAGTTGGTACGCGTACTCAGCGTGCTGTAGATTGCAACCGCCGCAGACTCCGTACAGCGGGCACGGTGCGTCACGACGATGCGGAGACGGCTCAAGAATACGTTCAACCCGTGCGGTGCGGTAGCCGTTGCCCTCGGCCGCAATTGAGGCTTCCACGAGCTCGCCGGGCAGCACCAACGGCACGAACACTACCTTACCGCCGGGTCTCGCAAGCCCATCGCCACCGGCTACGAGTTTCTCTATCCGCAAGGTTTCGCTAAAAAAAAATCGCTCAAAAAGGCTTGATTCTGATTGCATTCACACCTAAAATCGAGAGATAGACTCTCGCCCACACCGGAGGCCGCTGCTGCATCCGGGGGCGTCAAGGGATACTTTAGCACACTATGGCACGATCCTCCTACTCAGTCATGCGATGCGATCTGTTTCATCGAAGGAGCTGCAACAGACTATGAAGAATGCGAACAAACTCGCGAGTATGCCGACGATCAAACGCTTGCCGTCGTACCTGCACGTTATTGAAGCCGCAGAGAAGGAAGGCAAAGAGTTCATATCCGGAACCGTGATCGCCGATGAGCTGGAACTCGAGCCGATACAGGTTCGCAAAGACCTGGCGATCACCGGCATCGTCGGAAAGCCGAGAATCGGGTTTCCGGTTCGTGACCTCATCGCCGCCATTAATCAGTTCCTGCGCTGGGACCGCGAGCATCAAGCCGTCGTCGTCGGCGCCGGCCACCTTGGAACCGCGCTTATCGGCTACGATGAGCTCGCACAACGCGGTGTACGCATCCGCGCAGCGTTTGATCTCGATCAGCAAAAAGTCGGCAAGACCGTCAACGATGTCCCGATCTATTCGCTCGGTATGCTCTCCGACACAATTCAGGAGCTCAATATCGACATCGCGATCCTCTCGGTACCGCCGAGTCACGCTCAGGCGGTCGCGGACATGATCGTAAAAGCCGGCATTCGAGCGATCTGGAATTTCACGACGGTGAAACTCAAGCTGCCGCCGAATGTGGTGGTACAGAAGGAAGATATGTCTTCAGGGTACGCGATGCTTTCGGTCAAGATGAAGCACGCCTTCGGCGAGCACGACTAAGAAAGCCGGCACGAATGAACGACCCGCGGAGCCGTTGGTGCGACGGATCCGCGTGTTTCCCGCGTCCAAACTCGCTCACTCGCTCACTCGTCTACTTCTCTACGACCACCCGAAAGTAGCGTTTCTTACCGGCGCGCAGCATCAGCGCGCCGTCTTCAACCCAGCCGCCGTCAATCGTGAGCTCCGGGGATTCCAGTTTGCGGTCGTTTATGCGCGCGCCACCCTGCGCCACCAGGCGACGCGCCTCGGAGCGCGAACTACACAGCTCGGTTCTACTGAACAGCTCGAGGACCTCGATACCGCGCTCGAGTTCGGCGGCCGAGATCGCGATCGAGGGGATCGCGTCTGTGCCGCCCTCGTCGCCTACACCGAACGCGTTTCGCGCAGCCTCGCGGACTCGCTCGGCTTCCTGTTCGCCGTGCACGGCCTTGGTGAGCTCAAACGCCAGTACTTCTTTGGCCTCGTTTATCTCGGCATCCTTGAGGCTACCCAGCCGGCGCACTTCATCGATCGGCAGAAAGGTATACAAGCCGAGGAAGCGCTCGACGTCGACGTCCGGTACGTTTCGAAAGTACTGGTAGAAGTTGTACGGTGAGTACACCGCCGGGTCGAGGTACACCGCACCTTGCTCGGTTTTGCCCATCTTCTTGCCGTCTGCGCGTGTGACGAGTGGGAAGGTCAGCGCATAGGTCTCGTCCGAGGTTACTCTACGAATGAGGTCGATACCGGAGACGATGTTGCCCCACTGATCGTCTCCGCCCACCTGTAACACAACGTCGCGTTCGCGGTGCAGCACCAGATAGTCGTAGGACTGCAGTAGCTGGTAGTTGAACTCTATAAACGACAGTCCCGTTTCGAGACGCTGCCGATAGGTCTCGAACGAAAGCATCCGATTGACCGAGAAATGCCGCCCGATGTCGCGCAGGAACTCGATGTAGTTAAGCTCCGCCAGCCACTCGGCGTTGTCGACGAACTCGGCCGCGAGCCCCTGTCGCTCGAAAAAGCCTTCAATTTGGGCTTGTATTTTGAGCGCGTTGTGCTGAATCTGCTCTACGGTGAGCATCTTGCGGATCTCGGTCTTTCCGGAAGGGTCTCCGATCCGCGCGGTGCCGCCCCCAACCAAAGCGATCGGCTTGTGCCCGGCGCGTGCAAGATGCGCCATCGCGAACACCGGCACCAGGTGCCCGGCGTGCAGGCTTTCACCGGTGGGATCGAATCCGACGTAGAAGCACACCGGGCGCTCGGACATGATTCGCTCAAGCGTCTCGAGATCGCTGCACTGTTGAATGAAACCGCGCTCTTTGAGCTCTGCAAGACCCGACGCCATCTGTTATACCCTCTTGTAGTTCTTGATCTCGGAGCGAATACGCTCCGCGAGCTCGCCGACCGGCACACGAACCTGCTCCATAGAATCTCTGAGCCGCAGCGTAACGGTGCCGTCCTCCATGGTGTCGTAATCGATTGTGACGCAGAACGGAGTCCCTACCTCGTCTTGCCGCCGATACCGTCGGCCGATCGCGCCGCTCTGATCGTAGAACGTCGTGAAGTCGTCTCGCAGCTCACGCTCGATCTCACGCGCGCGCTCGGCAAGGCCGTCCTTCTTAACCAACGGGAACACACCCACGGTAATTGGAGCGAGTTCGGGGTGAAAGCGCAGCACAACGCGCTTGTCGTTCTCGGCGATCTCTTCTTCTTCGTATGCATCCGCGAGTACCATTAAAACGCTCCGCGTAAGACCGGCCGAGGTTTCGATGATGTAGGGAATGAAGCGCTCTCCGGTAGCGTCGTCGAGATAGCGCAGGTCTTTGCCCGAGAACTCGCCGTGGCGATTGAGGTCGTAATCGGTTCGGTTATGAATGCCCTCGAGCTCCTGCCAGCCGAACGGAAACTCGTACTGGATATCGAAGGCGGCCTTGGCGTAGTGCGCAAGCTCGTCCGGGCCGTGCTCCTCGAAGCGAAGCTTGTCGCTTTGGATCCCGAGTTTCTCGTAATACTGCATGCGCTGCTCCTTCCAATGCTCAAACCAGCGCGAGTCCTCACTCGGGGTCACGAAGTACTGCATCTCGAGCTGCTCGAACTCGCAGGTACGAAAGATGAAGTTCTTGGTGACGATTTCGTTGCGAAACGCCTTTCCGACCTGTGCAATCCCAAACGGCAACTTCAGACGTGAAGTCTGCACCACGTTCTTGAAGTTGACGTAGATGCCTTGAGCCGTCTCGGGGCGAAGGTAGACTTCGGATCCCGAACTGCTTGTGGGCCCAAGATGCGTCTTGAACATCAGGTTGAACTCCCGCGGCTCCGAAAGCGGATTCCCCGCCGGACTGGTCTTGGTACGACGATTCTCTTCCGGCAAATGATCCCAGCGGAAGCGCTCGTTGGTAACGGTATCCTCCACGAGCAGGTCGGCAAAGCTCTCTACGTGGCCCGAGGCTTCCCACACGCGCGGATGCATCATGATCGCCGCATCGAGGCCCACAATGTTGTCGTTTAGCTGCGTCATCTCGCGCCACCAGAACCGTTGGATGCGGTTCTTGAGCTCGACCCCGAGCGGACCGTAGTCCCACGCCGAAGACAAGCCGCCGTAGATCTCGGAAGACTGAAACACGAAACCACGTCGCTTACATAGCGATATAATCTCATCCATTCGATTACTCATATTTCTCTCTGTCCCCTTTTGTTCTCCGAGTCGGTGCACCGCGACAGTGCCCTCGGCGCTTACCGCTTCTCCGTCGCTTACAGTTTTGCTATCGCGGCATCGATGCGCGCGAGCGCGCGCTCGGTTCCCAGTAGACGCAACGAGCCGATCAACGGCGGTGAGGTGCGCGATCCGGTTATCGCAACGCGCAGCGGCATCATAACGTTGCCGAGCTTGGTGTCGTGCTGCTCGGCAAGCCTCCGGAACTCCGCCTCCAGCTGCTCGTCATCGTAGTGCTCCATCGCGGCAACAACAGGACGAACCGCGTTCAGCAGCGCCTTGGCGGCCGCGGCATCCATCTTCTTGGGAATGAGTTCCTCCGCAGCGTAGTTCTCGGTTATCTCGGCGAGCAAAAACTTCAGCAACTCGGGAGCCTCGGATAGAAGCTTTAGACGCTCTTGAACCAGCGGCACCGCGTTTCGCACGATCGCGGCCTCGCGTGTCTCATTACCGGCCGGCAGTAGCCCGGCTGTTTCGAGATACGGACGCATCAGCTCAAACAGTCGCTCCGAGGAACACTCTCTAATATAGTTGCCGTTGAACCACTCGAGCTTCTTGTAATCGAAGACCGCGGGAGCCTTGTTAAGCTTCTCAACACTGAACAACCGTTCGAGCTCGTTGAGCGCAAAAAACTCGCGCGAGTCATCGTACGACCACCCGAGCAACGCGATATAGTTCGTTAAGGCTTCCGGCAGATACCCCTGTTTACGAAACTCTACCACGCTGGTGGCGCCGTGTCGCTTCGAAAGCTTCTGCCCGTCCTTGCCGGTGACAAACGGGAGGTGGCAGTACCGCGGCGGCTCAAACCCAAACGCCTCGTACAGCAAAATATGCAGCGGCGTAGACGACAACCACTCTTGCGCACGCAGCACATGCGAGATCGCCATCTCGTGGTCGTCGACCACGTTGGCAAGATGGTAGGTCGGGAAGCCGTCGGACTTGAGAATAATGGGATCAGGCGAAAGGTCTTTGTACTTACGTTTGACCGTACCCAGCAACATATCCTCAAACGAAGCGGCCCCCTGCTCGGGCACCTTGAGCCGCACAACCGGCGTCACACCTTCGGCGCGATACGCGGCGCGTTGCTCCTCGGTGAGGTCGCGACAGCGGCGATCGTAGCCCAGCACCCCGTCGCGCGCTCCTTCGCTGCGCAAGCCGGCCAACCGCTCGGCCGAGCAGAAACACTCGTACGCTTTGCCTGCATCCAACAACGTCTGCACCGCTTCGTGGTACCGCGCGAGCCGCTGCGATTGGAAGTACGGGCCGTACGGTCCGCCGCGGTCCGGGCCCTCGTCCCAGACGATCCCGAGCCACTCGAAGGTCGCGTAGATATCCTCGAGCGCTTCCTCGCTGTACCGTTCTTGATCGGTATCCTCGATACGCAGTACGAACGCTCCGCCCTGCGCACGAGCGAAGAGGTAGTTAAATAGCGCCGTCCTCACGCCGCCTATGTGCTGTAGCCCCGTTGGGGACGGGGCGTAGCGAACCCGAACCGTCATATAGTACTCACTTCTCCGTAATTGCTGTTAGACGAGCGAAAGCGGTTTCGGCGCATTATAAGTCGCCGTCATTTCAGGGTCAAGCCGACCCATTCCTCGAGTTCCGCGACTCGGGGCGCGATTCACTACCCGACCGACCGGCACCTTCGACCTCGGACGGGTACCAATCGGGGAAGGCCCAGCTCGAGGCGTCCTCGAGCAGCTTCGCCATAACGAGAACCAATAGGTTTGACCGGCTCCGTTCAAGCTGTTTCTTCCATTTCGCGGGGCTCCACGCGTTGCGAAGCCGGTTCAGCTCTTCCTGCACCCGCCGAGCAGCCTGCTCATCATGGCGGCGGTAGTTTTCGAGCATATACGCGGTAAGGACCTGCAGCACCGGGTCCGTCCGTTGGTTGAGGAGCTCCAACAGCTCGGTCTTTGCCTCGTCGTAGGACTGTTGCAACATTAAGCCGAACGCGTAGCCCCAGCGAACCCAGTCGCGGCTCTTAGTTCTTGCGTTCTGCCTCAGCCCACCGAAATACTCGGTTATAGCGACCGAGTCGTTGCTAAGCAGGTGCGGTATTCCGAGCTCCACCGCAAACTCAGCTACGAGTGAGGGGCGCTGCAAGCGCAGGAACTCCTCGAGACGCGTAATCTTGTCCGGCTCGGAGACAACCACGTACGCGTTGATCAGCAACCGTACGTGCTGCCGACGGAGTCGCTTCCGCTCAAAGATCTCGCGCTCGAGATACCCTACAAGACCATGCCAATCCTCGCTCTCGAGCAGTCCGAATAAGCGCCAGTTCTTTGCAAAATACAGATTCAGGACGACAATAATAGCAACGAACAGGGCGGCCAAGTACCAGTTCTCGACCCAGAACACCTGCGTGTACTGCGGTCCCAAGAAGAAGAACGGCAACAGGAACACGAACAGGAACGAGAGCAGTATGATTAGATTGAACGCCACGAAGACGAGCTTAAACTTCACGGTGTTTTCTCCTATAATGATAGAATCCTCAGTGTAAAGCAAACGTATACACGCGGCAACGGGAGACGTGATGAAAGAGATTGAGCTACAAACTATCGAACCCGGACGGTACTTCACCGAACCGGTCTATCTCGACGAGAAGTACGTCCTGCTGTCGCCCGAAACTCCGATGCCGGAGGAGTTGCTCGAGCGCATCCACGAGTGGGGATTCAAGAGCGTGCTTTCCGAGGGCGATCTCACCGAGCAGGCTCCCGACCCTAACGGTGCCGAGATCGCAGGAGAAGCACCGCTGCTTAGTTATCAAGCCGATCTCAAGGAACGCGAGCAGTTACAAGAAACCCGTAGCTTTTATCACGAGATGCTCGAGTACACCGAGCAGCTGTTCACCAACTTCGTCTCAAAGAATGAACTTTCACAACGCGCAGTTTCGGAGAAGATCAAGCATTTGATCGAGGCCGTCCGCCGACTCCGTAAGTTCATTCTGCGTCTCGCCGAGATGGAAAGCGGTAAGCAGAACTACGTTGTAGAGCACTCGGTGAAGACCACTATTCTAGCGATTGCGGTTGGAAATACTATGAAGCTTCCCACCCACAAGCTCATTGAGCTCGGTACCGCCGCGCTTCTCCATGAAATCGGGATGGTTAGACTCCCCCCGCAGCTCTACATGTCGCAGAAAGAGCTCACGCCGCAGGAGCGCAAAGCCATTACCGCGCACACCATCCTCGGGTTTAAGGTCCTCAAGCAGTTCTCGTTCCCTATGCCGGTATGCCTCGCGGTGCTCGAGTGCCGCGAGAAACTCGACGGCACGGGTTATCCGCGGGGACTCCCCGAGGAGAAGATCTCGGTCTATGCCAAGGTAATCGCGGTCTGTGGGTCGTTTGCGGCGCTCACATCGCGCCGACCGTTTCGTCCGGCTTATCCGGCACACGCAAGCATTCTCGAACTTCTCAAGGAGCGCGGCAAAGCGTACGACGAAACCGTGCTTCGGGCCCTAGTCGTGACGGTCTCGATCTATCCGATCGGCTCGTACGTGCTGTTGGAAAACGGAGCACGTGGTATGGTAGTGGATACCAACACCGAGGACGCACGCGCGCCAAACGTACGCGTGTTATCCGGTCCCGACGGACGAATCTATTCCGAGCCCCCGACGGTTGCCACAACCAGCCCGGAGTATCATATCGTGCGCGCCCTCAACGCCGAGGAGACCAAGGAACTCAACCGACACCGCCCGGGACGGTGACGCGTCGATAGGCTCCGCATAACACGCATGACAAACGACCTAAGCGAGCAGTAGTATGACCAATACGATCACAGTCCGTTTCGGCGCCGAGTTCTTCGGCGACAACCCCCAAGAGGTCGCGCCCGGTATCACCACCGGCGAGGCACTTCGAGCCGGCGGATATATCGACAACACCCCTTCGCCGGTAATCGCCGCACTCGTGAACAACGACCTCACGAGTCTGAGTTACCCGATAGAGGTTTCATCTCTCATTCTGCCGGTAACCCTTAACTCGCCCGAGGGGGTACGAGTGTACAGGCGCAGCCTCTGCTTTCTCCTCGCGATCGCCACAAGCGCTGTGCTGCCCGACACACATATGGTAATCGGACACTCAATCGGTGATGGATATTACTACTACTTCCGCAATCGTGAACGCATAAGCGACGATGAGCTCGAGCGCATTGAGGCAGAGATGCACCGCCTGGTACGGGCCGACCTCCCGATCGAGCGTACCGTGTTGAGCTACAGCAACGCGCTCGAGCATTTCCAGGCCCGCGGCATGACCGACACAGCAACGCTGCTCGAGCACCGTAACCACGCCAAGGTCGCGGTGTATCGCTGCGGTGATTACCTCGATATCTCTCACGGCCCGCTGGCACCGGCCACCGGTATGCTGCGCAGCTTCGAACTGCTGGCCTACAAGAACGGATTCCTGTTGCGGTACCCGCCTGAGCAAGACCCGGACGCACTGCAGCCCTTTGAGGACAATCCGCTGCTGTTTTCGATCTATCAGGAGTATCGACGTTGGGGCGAGGTGCTCGGCATTGGGTCGGCCGGGCAACTGAACCGTCGCACCGTCGAGGGGAACATCAAGCAGTTCATCTGGATCGCCGAGGCGCTACACAACAAAAAGATCGACGCCATCGCGGAGCAGATCGCCGAGCAGAGCAACCGCGTACGCTTAATCGCGATCGCGGGCCCTTCATCCTCCGGCAAGACCACGTTCGCCAAGAAGCTCGCGATTCAACTACGGGTGTACGGCCTCCATCCGATCCCGATCTCGCTCGACGACTACTTCGTGCCTCGCGACCAAACACCACTCGACGAGCACGGGAACTACGACTTCGAGTCGCTTGCCGCGATAGACGTCGAACTTCTCAATCGCCATCTCGTGGCGCTCTTCGACGGAAGCGAGATTCAGGTGCCGGAGTTTGATTTCAGGGCCGGTACAAGACGCATCACCGAGAGAAGGCTTCGACTTTGTGATACCGAAATCCTGATTCTGGAAGGCATCCACGGGCTCAACGACGCCTTACTCCCGCTGATTCCCGAGCACACAAAGTATAGGGTCTACGTCTCGGCGCTCACACAGCTCAATATCGACGACCATACGCGCATCTCAACCACCGACAACCGCTTGATCCGCAGGCTCGTTCGCGACCACCAGTTCCGCGGACACTCGGCGCTCGACACACTGCGCATGTGGCCGAGTGTGCGGCGGGGCGAAAACCGTAACATATTCCCTTTTCAAAACAGTGCCGATGTCGCGTTCAACTCGGCGCTCGATTACGAGCTCGGTGTGCTGAAGTCGCACGCTGTCCGTATCCTGCTCGGCGTTAAGCCTCATCACGAGGTTTATCACGAAGCAACACGGCTCCAGGCCTTTTTGGAGAACTTCATCGAGATTCCGGAGAAGCACGTTCCCGAAACCTCGATCTTACGAGAGTTTGTTGGAGACAGCGGCTTCAAGTACTAATTCGGCGCCGCGCCGATCGCGGAGGAACTGAAGCGCGAGCCACGCCGTGTGGGCTTGTCGAGAGCAGTTTGAAGCCGGCGCTTGAACTCGGCGCGCGGAAGATCGGTAGCTCCGAAGCGGGATAGATGCTCGGTGTAGATCTGGCAATCAACGAACTCAAATCGCTCGGCCGCCAGATGCCGTATCAGTGTCACGAACGCAACCTTTGAGGCATCGGCTTCGTGAGCAAACATAGACTCGCCGAAAAACGCGGCCCCGAGCGAAACACCGTAGAGCCCGCCCGCAAGACGGCCCTCGATGTAGGCCTCCACCGAGTGCGCATACCCGAGCCTGTGTAGCTCGCGATACGCCTCAAGCATCTCCGAGGTAATCCAGGTGCCGTTCTGGCCGGGGCGCGGTACCGTCCGGCAGGCCTCGATCACCGCATCAAAGGCGGTGTCGAAGCGAATCTCGAACTGCCCGGAGTTTATGGCGCGCCGTAACGAGCGCGGTACGCGTAGATCCTCCGGAAAGAGAACGAAACGCGGATCGGGGCTCCACCACAAGATCGGGTCTCCTTCCGAGAACCACGGGAACAGCCCCTGAGCATAGGCCGAGAGCAACATCTCCGGCGATAGGTTGCCCCCGACCGCCACAATGCCTTCCGGCCCGGCCTGCTCTACCGGAGGAAACCGGTAGCGATTGTATCGATCGCGATCGACGCCCTGCATGCCGCTTCACCCTATGCGCATTCCGGCCCGGTTGGTACCGCAGCTCATCCTTGATCCAGCGGCTCGGTCTCTTTTTCCGGACTCCACTCCACGACTTCGTCGGCTCGCGAGATCTGCACCTCGCCGTCGACGAGATCGATGATCGCCTTTCCGCCTTCCTGGAAATCCCCGAACAGCACCGCGTCGACGAAATAGGCCTTGATCCGCTCTTCGATGAGGCGAGCGATGTTGCGCGCTCCGAACTCAGGCGAGTAGCCGGTCTCGGCGAGCCAACGCACGCACCGCGGCGTGACCTCTATCGAGACGTCCTTGTCCGCCAACTGTTCTTCGAACTCACGAAGCTCTTTGCGAACGATGTCTTCGATTATCTCGATCTCGAGTCGGTTAAACACCACGATCTTGTCGAGACGGTTGCGAAACTCCGGTGAAAACGCACGCTCTACCGCGTCGTCGACCGCCTCGGAGGTGATCGCGCGTTCGCCGAATCCGATCATCGGCTTGCCGATCTCGCGTGCGCCGGCGTTCGAGGTCATGATCAGTACGGCGTTACGAAAGTCGGCCTTCTTGCCGGTATTATCGGTGATCGTGGCGTAATCCATGACCTGCAGCAGGATATTGTATATGTCCTGATGCGCCTTCTCGATCTCGTCGAGCAACACCACCGCGTGCGGATTCTTGCGCACCGCATCGGTCAGCAGCGCGCCGTCCTCATAGCCTACGTATCCCGGAGGCGAGCCGATCAAGCGCGAGACGGTGTGCTTCTCCTGGTACTCGCTCATATCAAAGCGGTGGATCGTCACCCCGAGCGTCTCGGCGAGTTGGCGCGCGAGCTCGGTCTTGCCGACGCCGGTAGGTCCCACAAACAGGAACGACGCAACCGGCTTCTGAGCGTTTCTGAAGCCCGCACGCGAGCGCTTCACCGCCTGCACCACCGCGTCTATAGCCTCGTTTTGACCGTACACCACCTCTCTGAGATCGCGCTCGAGGTTCTTCAGGCGGTCCTTCTCGGACACCGTCACGCTCTTCACCGGCACCTTCGCGATCTTCGAGACCACCGTCTCGATGAGCGCGTCGTTGATCTCGATCGTCTCGGACGCTTCGGTTGAAGCCTCGGCCTTCATGCGCGTGTAGGCTCCGGCCTCGTCGATGACGTCGATCGCCTTGTCCGGCAGATAGCGCTCGGTGATGTACTCCGCCGAGAGATGCACCGCTTGGCGCAGCGCCTCCTCGGTATAGCGAACGTTGTGATACTCCTCGTACTTGGAGCGCAGCCCCTGCAGAATCTCGAAGCACTCGTCCTCGCTCGGCTCCGAAATTTCTATCTTCTGAAACCTTCTCGAAAGCGCCCGGTCTTTCTCGAAGTAGCGCTTGTACTCTTCATGGGTGGTGGACCCGATACAGCGGATGCGCCCGCTCACGAGCGCCGGTTTCAGGAGGTTGGAGGCGTCCATAGCACCACCCGAAACGGCGCCGGCTCCGACAATTGTATGGATCTCGTCGATGAACAGAATAACGTTGTTCTTCTTCTCGAGCGCCTTCACAACCTGCTTGATGCGCTCCTCGAAATCGCCTCGATAACGCGTACCGGCGAGCAGCGAGCCCATGTCGAGCGAGTAGATCTCAAAATTCAGCAGAAGCTTCGGGACGTCCCCGGCGGCGATACGTTGCGCCAAGCCTTCGGTTATCGCGGTCTTGCCGACGCCCGGATCGCCGAGGTGGATCGGATTGTTCTTGAGTCTCCGGCAGAGCACCTGTACCGTTCGTTCGAGAACCTCCTCACGCCCGATAAGCGGCTCGAGCGAACCGTCGCGCGCAGCCTGCGTAAGCTCGGTAGTGAACATCTCGAGCGGATCGCGCTTCTTGCGGCGCGCGCCTTCCTGCTCGGCCCCCTCCTCGCCGTCTTCCTCCGCCTCGGAATCGGGCTCAAGCTCTTCGCCGAACTCGCCGGCGGCGTTCGGTATGCCGTGCGAAATAATCTCAAGCAGATTGAGCCGCGTTATTCCGGAGGTCTTGAGGAAGTACGCGCCGAACGACTCTTTTTCGTCGAATATCGAAACGAGTATATCGCCGATATCGACCTCTTCCTTGGAGGAATGCTCGGTATGAAACACCGCGCGCTCGATCACGTTTTGAAACCCGAGCGACTGCAGCGGCTCGCCGTCTTCTACGGTGGGAACTTGCTCGCTCAGGTGGTCGTCCACCTGCGCGCGGATGGCATCGGGGGTTCCGCCGCAGGCCTCCACAATCTCGCGCGGCGACTCGAAATGCATAGCCGCGTACAGCACGTGCTCCGGGGTCAGATACTCGTGCCGACGCTCCTTCGCCTCCTGATAGGCGGCGTTTAGAATTGCCTGGAGTTCCTTGTTTATCTTCATGGTCTCAAACCTTCTCTATGGTACATTTCAACGGAAACTCGCGCTGTTTCGCCATACGCTCAACGAGGCCCGCCTTGGTCTGCGCGATATCGTAGGTATACTGCCCGGCCTGCCCCGCACCCCGCTCGTGCACGTTCAGCATGATCTCGGTGGCCTCGATAACGCTCTTATGAAACACCTTCACAAGCACCTCGACCACAAACTCCATCGTGGTGTAGTGATCGTTGTGCAACAACACGCGATAGAGGTCAGGCGCCTTGAAGTCGTGCTCCTGCCGCTGCTTTACCTGCTCATCGCTATTTGGATACTCGGTTCCGGCCAAGATTACTCCCTGCAGCTAAGACTGAGTTTGCCGGTACGAAGCAACGCTTCGCGTAGAATATACTGTTAGAACTGCAACGGGGCAAAATAGCCCGCTTCATCGCGGCCGCTGGTTTCAAGGTGGATCACCTCTAGTTCCAGCGGAATGTAGCGACGACCGAAGTCGCTGTCCAGCGCAGAGCGATAACGTAGTCTGTAGCGCCCGTCGTGCGCCCCGAGCATCTCGGCAACTACCGGCGATATCCCCCTCGGCTGGGCGTGGCCGACCACGCGACCTCCGGTGAACTCCGCAAGGTACGTTAGCTCGTCGTCGGGGGCCTGTTGCGCGATCATCAGCGGATAGAACCGAATGCCGTGCGTGCGGAGAAACTGTGCGAGCTCGATGAGATCGTACGTGGTGAACGCATCCTCGCCCAGCCGCCCGTCGGTTACGTACACGAGGCTTCTCTTGCGGGGCTCGCCCACCAGCTGCGACGCCGCAAACCGCACCCCGAGATCGAAGCGTTCACCCGCCTGAAACTGCGCCGAGTCGCCCTCCACCGCGTTTCGCACCGTGAGCGCTCCGGCGCCCGGCTCAGCCTCCAGTACCGGGCTGTCTGCGCCCGCCGAGATCGCCTGCACCCGCCCGCGACCCGCGACCGCTTCGGCAAGCGCTTCGGCCGCGCGCCCCAACTCGGCGCGGCGTGGCGCGAGCTCAGCCCGGCGCGAGGCAAGGATAGCCAACTCCACTGTCTCGGCTGCCGAGTCAGCCCACTCGAGGCTCGGACGCGAAGCCGGTGAGTAGCGGTCTTCGGTGACGATGAAGTTCTCGGCTTGCAGGCCGAGAATCGGGTGTCCGCGGCGGTCCTGCACCGTGACCTCAACCATGATCTCCGGAAAAGCGTCGGAGTACACACGATCAATACGCGGACGAATCCCGGCATATAGTCGGGACGCGGGCGAGACCACCATCACCTTGTTCGCCGATTGATCGGCAAGCACGATGTTTCGGTTGGCGTCGGGAACCGCCGCGGTGAGCTTGCCTATCTCGGTGTCCAGCCGGAAACGCCGCTCGGTGGTAACGGTCTCGAGCTCAAGAATCACGACGTCGTCACGGTTGGCGATCAAGAGTCGCCCGTCGTCGTACTCCGAGAGCGTCTCGGGCCGATCCAGCCCGATATCGCCGATTGAATCGAGGTAGTTGCCGCTCAGGTCGAACAGCACCAGCTCCTCGCGCTCGGCGTCGGCTACATATACCGTGTCTCCCAGCACCGCGATTCCGGTAGGTGCGCGTAACCCGCCGAACGCCCCCCGAGGTGGCCCGAACGAGAGCAGGAAATCTCCGTCTGCATCGAACTTGAGCACCCGTCTGTTTCCCCAGTCGGTAACATACACGTTCTCGTGGCGATCGATCGCGAGGTACTGCGGCCCAAGCATCTCTCCGTCGCCGAGCCCACGAGAGCCGAAAGAATGCATACGCGAGCCGTCCGGATTGAGTCGCGAGATGCGATGCGCACCGAACTCGCTGACCAGCAGAGAGCCGTCGTTGAGCTCCATGACGTCGAACGGTCGGTTGAAGCCCTCGAGCCCCCCGCGCAAGGTACGACGGACCGCGCCGTTTGCGTCCAACAGGAGAACCTCGTCGCCGGCGTACGAGGAAAGGAAGAACGAGCCGTCGGATCGCGGGTGGACCGAGACCGGTTGGGCGAACACGCTGACGCCGTCGCTGCGACCGGAAAACTCGGCACTTACGAGGTAATCCTCGGCCGGCTCCAACTCGAACGCCAGCCCTCGACGCGCCTCGAGCGTCTCAACCCAGGTCTGGAGCTGCGATGTGCCGTCGCCGGCCGAGAGCAAAGTGTTCCATTCGTTGATCGCGGCATCCTCGAAGCCTGAGAAATAGAACGCCCTGCCCAGCCAGCTGCGCGCCGCGGTATTCTCGGGATTGTGCGCGAGGACACGATTGAACGACCGGATCGCTTCGTTATACTGCCCGTTGTTAAAGGCCCGAACACCCCAGCGAAACTCTTCCGCGGCCGTCACGGCGTCTATTGTAACGTTTTGTTGTGCCGAGATGCCTACCGGAGCCGCGACCAGCCATAGGAAACAGATCGCTGCGAACCAGAGGACCGCCGGGACCGCCGCCCCGAGTCTGTACGCCGAGCTCATCCGCATTCCCCTCTCAAGACGCGTGGCTGAAAGCGTGTGATTAATGCACGCGTTTACCCGCGCCGGTTACTTCGTGTAGATGGCGTTGAATTTCTTCGTTATCGGGCGCACCGATCAACGCCTTACGCAACACCTCGCGCGCCTCTTCAAGCTTACCACGCTTGTACTGCACCCAACCGAGGGAGTCTAGGTAAGCCGGATAACCCGGGCGTATCGCCAGCGCTCGTCGGCAGTAATCCTCGGCAAGATCGAGCTTGATCTCGTTCTCGGCCATGACAAAGCCCAGCGAGTTCAAGGCGGTGGCGTTCTGTGAATCCATCTTCAGTGCCTTCTGCAGATTCGCGACCGCTCCGGCGACGTTCTCTTGCGCATGCAGCACATAGCCGAGTGCCGCGTACACTTTGGCGGATTCGTAACCATCGTCCACCAACCGGCCGAACTCAAACTCCGCGAGCCGGTACCGCTCGGTGACCGCGTAGATGTAGCCGACGATCATGCGCGCTTGGTACACGTACGCGAAGCCCATCTCCGAGGTGACCACCTGTTCCAGATACAACAGCGCTTCGTCGTGGCGCCCGAGGTGGGTGTAGCAAAGCCCCAGGTAGTACGATAACTCGGGGTACTCCTCGGCCTCGGGCTCAAGCGAGAGCAGCCGCTCGAGCGCGGCTTCATAATCCCGATTCCGCAGTAGCCTGACAGCCTCGTACATGATTACACCCGCGCGTTACTCACGAACATCGCCTCTCGATAGGGTTCGTCCTGGCGATTGTTCACCGGGTTGAGAAAAATTGGGCTAACCGAGATAGCCCCGTGCGAGACCGCGTGCCAGTCGGTGCCGGGCACAAGGTCGGTCTCGGCCGGACTCCCGTGCATAAAGAAAAACGTATCACCTCGCGGAACCGAAAACTGCGATAGCCGGTCATGATACACGCGCACGCACGGGGTGGTAATCTCAACCGGCTTGTCTCTACCGGGAGTATTGGGTGCGTTGATGTTGACGAAGTGCTGATCGTTCCACAACGAAACCAACTCCTCGAGATTACGAACGATAAACTCGGTGATTGCCTCGAAGTGAAACGGCGGAGTGAAGGAATCTACCGATGTCGCGATGCCGGGAACGCCCATCAGCGCCGCTTGGCGTGCCGCGGCCGCAGTGCCGGAAAAAATGACATCGGAACCCAGATTGGGGCCCAGATTGATCCCGGAGATCACCACCTCGGGGTGCACATCCAGCGCATCCAGCAGACCAAGAATGACGCAGTCGGCCGGCATCCCCCCGGCGGCGTAGACCTTGGGACCGACCTCGGTGAAGCGAACCGGTTCCTTGATGGTTATGCAATGCGATGTTGCGCTGCGCTCGCCGTCGGGTGCGAGCACCCATACGTCGTGATCGGGATCGAGCGCTTCTTTGAGCGCTTTAATGCCCGGACTGCGGACTCCGTCGTCGTTGGTCAGCAGTATCTTCACGTTTCCCCTCCCCACTCACGCTCAGTGAATTAGCACTCCTTGTGAGGGTGTGCAACTGAACGTGTCCGGTGTTAATCCGAAGATACGCTCGTATTCCTCAAGACGTCGAGTATAGGCGGTCTCGGCGCCTTCGTCCAGTAGGACCAAAGACGAGAAGCTTTGGGGGTTACCGAGCATCTTTGCCCCAAACACCCCTTCGGTCTCTCCGGAGCGTTTCACGAGCCAGTCGAGCTCTGGGTAGGAGGCTTCGTAGAGGTCGCGCAGGCTCCCGTGCGAGCGCAACATTAGTTTGCCGAGCCGCTCGGGGTCTTGTCGCCGTAGCGCGTGAGCGGATTCGCGAACCCGCTTGATCTCGGCCACGATATGTAAACAGTGGCGCCGAACGGACTCGGCGTAGCTTCCCATCGCCTCGTTGAGATCGTCGACCGAGAAGTCTCGCAACGCGCAACCGGCTTTGCCGTTCCCGAGCGCCTGGACGCAGTCGCTCATTTCCTGTGCGCGGTCGAGCACCTCGACATCCTCAGGGAAAACCGGTATCTGCACATCGGTTATGTGAAACCGCGCACCGTTTAGCTGTAGCGGAATCTGCGTATACTCGAGCGTACGCGCATCGATATAGACTACGCTGTTTGGAGCTGCGTGGTAGGAAACGAAGAAATCGAGCAAGCCGTTGGGGTTTCCAAGAAACTCCACCTCGGCATTGCGCGCAGCACGCACGAGTTGCAGTACCGAAAGGTCGAACTCGCGGAGCTTCTGAATGGCCACAGCGGCGGCAAGCCCCACCGCGGTGGAGCACCCCAACCCGATTCCGGAGGGCACATTACCGTCCACCGTTATGCTTGTGCCTCGTAACGGGCAGCCGACCCGCGCAAGCGCGATCAACACCCCTTTGAGATGGTTTGCCCAACGGTCCTCACGCCGAAAACGCAGCCCGGCGATTGTGGTTTTCTTGCGCTCGTTACGCGAGACGGAGAAGAACCGCAACGAGTTGTCCGGACGTGCCGAGACCGCAACCTGCATGCGCCGCTCGGTGGCCATGCCGAGCGCCAACCCGTCGCTAAACTCGGTATCGGCCCCCATGAGGGTAACCACGCCGGGTGCGGACACCACCACGTCGGGTGGAACCCCGTGTTCCCGCTCGTGTGCCGTTGCAATGTCGGTCATTGTAAGTTCTGTTATGCTCAAAACGATTCTGGAGCAATTTTAGCCTAAATAATCAAAAGAATCAATAAAAAAATAATTGGCGCATTCGTCGGATCGGAGAGACTCAGATCCAACCGGCACAATCCGTCTTGCACAGTCCGTCTTGCACAAAGCCCACCGTCTCACGTACATTTGCGACAGGATGCTTATCGCTATCTTACACGCAGCCGCGTCGGCAGTATTGTTTGCGATCGCGCTTCCTAACGAGGTGTTTCCTTACGGCGTGCCGTGGCTGAGTTTGCTCGCGTCGGCGCCTTTTTTCGTGGCACTGATCAGAACTCGCTGCTTGCGCGAAGCGGCGGTGCTCGGTGTGGTGTTCGGCGGGCTCTCGACGGTACTCTCAAACTACTGGCTTGCCAACTTCGGCGAGTTCGCGGTCTGGACGATCGGCGGCCCCACGGTCGGGTACATTGTGTACAACTCGATCTTGGCACCTGTGTTGCGCCGCCTCGCCGATTTCCCCGCTCACCTACGCCCATTTGTGCTGGCTGCGGCCTGGACCGCTTACGAATACCTCAAATCGATCGGGTTCCTCGGCTATCCGTGGGGGCTCGCCGGATATCCGCTCTCGGACTACCCGGCGCTCATACAACACGCTGAGATTACCGGCGCTTGGGCGCTTTCGTTCGTGGCGGTTGCGGCGAACACGATTCTCGCAGAGCTTATCGTTGCCGGTGATGCCGATCTGCGCCCCCTGCGGACCGGGCAGGCGGCGATACCGTTCGCCCACGGCACCGCCTCTCGCAATCTCCGGACGCTCTCGCCGGCGCCGCGCATACACCTCCCGACCGCCGCCACAGCGCGCTTTCACGCCCCGTCCGCGGCCGGTTTCGTCGCTGTGCTACTCGCTCTCATGGCGGGTTTTGGGTTTGCGAGCCTCGGCACCGAGTACCCCAAGATCGCCGAGATAGACACCGTACTGGTGCAGCAAGACACCGACTCCTGGGCCGTCGGTGCCGAGGAGCGCGGCATGCAACGAGCACAGGAGCTCACGCGCGCGGCGATAGAGGCTGAGGGAGCCTCGCCCAAGTTGGTAGTATGGAGCGAGACCACCCTGAGGAGGCCGCTGCGCGAGTACCGCGATTACTTTTTGACACATCCCTCCGACGATCCGTTCATCCCGTTTCTTGGCGAGATTCAAACGCCGCTGCTGACCGGGGCGCCGTACATTGAGCACCACGAGGGCTCCGGAGGGCGCCACAGCTACAACGCCGCGGTGCTACTCGACGAGCGAGCCGAGATTCGCGAGGTCTACGGGAAGAGACACCTCGTGCCGTTTACCGAGGCGATTCCGTTGTGGGAGTACGCACCGGTGCGTTGGTTCTTTCAAGAGGTGGTAGGCATCCACGGAGCCTGGACACCCGGACCGCGCTACACACTGTTTGAGCTGCCGCCGGACGGCGCCGCCGGACGCGACCAAGACCAAACCTCCGGCGAACGGTTGCTCTTCGGAACCCCCATTTGCTTTGAAGACGCCTTCGCGTACATCAATCGCGAGTTCACGCGCGCCGGAGCCGACCTGCTGATAAACCTCACCAACAACTCATGGTCGGCGACCAATTCGGCGCAGACGCAGCACTTTGTGGCTGCGCGTTTTCGTGCGGTCGAGAATCGACGCACGCTCGTGCGCGCCACAAACTCGGGGCTTACCAGCGTGCTCGACGCGCACGGACGCGTCATCGCCGATCTTCCGATGTTCACCGAGAGCTACTTGCGAACCGAGGTTCCGGTGTTCCGTCCGGAGGAGCTTACGATCTACACGCGCTTTGGGGACTACCTGCCGCAGGCATTCCTCGCGTTGGTGGTGATCGG
>SLBH01000027.1 GCA_007126415.1 Spirochaetales bacterium | reverse complement strand
CGGCGAAAGATAAGATTTACAAACCCGTACTCGTCCTCCATCGTCATAAACACCGTTCCGCCGGCGGTAGACGGTTGCTGCCGGCAGATCACCATTCCGGCGTAGCGTACATGGCTGCGGGCGGCGAGGTGCGCAAACGCGCGGGAATCCGGGAAGCCTTGTGCCTGTAACCGGCCGCGATACTGCTCAATGGGGTGCCCGTCGGTACTATGACCGGTTACGCTGTAGTCCCAGCCGATCTCCTCGAAACGCGAAAGACGCTCGAACCCCGGACGCTCGGGCTCGTATTCAAGCAGCACCTCGGCAACCGCGTCACCGCGCGGGCCGGCGCCGGTTGCGTTACCCCGGCTCGAGTCGGCGCCGTAGCTCCGCCACAACGCGTCGCGCCGCCGAGGCGTGAAACGTGCAAACGCCCCGGCCGCGGCGAGCGCTTCGCGCGCCTCGGACGACACCCCGGCGTGGTCGCAGAACGCCTCGGCGGCCTCGGGCACCCCGCCGAGGCGCGCACGCGCATCACGGATGCGCTCCCACTCGGTCTCGCCGAGTTCCTTGACGTAGCGCAAACCGATTCGAACCGCGAATGCCGCGTCGGGCTGCGAACGGCGCGACGTACACGGCTCGAGCGTGCAGTCCCACTCACTTGAAGCTATGCAGACCGGGCGCACCTCAACCCTGTGCCTTCGGGCGTCTTCCACCACCGTTGCCGGATGATAAAACCCCATTGGGTACGCGTTAAGTAAGGAGCAGACAAACACCGCCGGATAGTGCCTGCGCATATAGGCGGTGCAGTACGCGATAAGCGCGAAACTCGCGGCGTGACTCTCAGGGAAGCCGTACTCGCCAAAGCCTCGAATCTGCTCGAACACCTGTTCGACGAAGCGCCGCGCAATGCCTTTGGCGACCATACGCTCCACAAAGCGCTTGTAGTGACGTTCGATACTGCCACGCCGACGCCACGCCGCCATGTCGCGCCGCAGTTGGTCGGCCTCTCCCGGGGTGTAATCGGCCGCGACAACCGCGAGCTTCATCACCTGCTCCTGGAAGATCGGCACGCCGAGCGTCTTCTCGAGCACCGGACGAAGGCTCTCGTGGGGGTACAACACCGGCTCCTCACCACGCCGGCGTTTCAAGTACGGATGCACCATCCCGCCGGTTATCGGCCCCGGGCGAACGATGCTGATCTCGATCACCAAGTCGTAGAACTTCCTCGGTCGCAGACGCGGCAACATCGCCATCTGGGCTCGACTTTCAAGCTGAAAGACGCCGACGGTGTCGGCGCGCTCGAGCATCTTATAGACTTCATGGTCGTCGGTAGGGATGCCGGCCGGGGTAAGCCGCCGACCGAGATGCTTCTCGATAAGCTCAAACCCGTAGCGCAGCTGCGACAGCGCTCCGAGTCCGAGTAAATCGACCTTGAACAGCCCGAGCGCCTCGATATCGTCTTTATCCCATTGAATCACGGTGCGCTCCGCCATTGTGGCGTTCTCTATCGGCACCACGGTACTCACCGGCTCGGCGCCGAGCAGAAACCCGCCGGGATGAATAGAGAGGTGCCGCGGCATGTGTTGTAGCTCGAGCGCAAGCTCGGCGAGGTGACGGAACACCCCAAGGCTAAGATCGCAGCCGGCTTCCGCGATCGCAGCCTCGATAGACTCGGCCCGATAGCCCAAAAACTTCACGATCCGCTCGATCGTGGAGACCTCTATACCGAGGACCTTGCCGAGATCGCGCACCGCCGACTTGGGCCGGTAACGGATGAGGTTCGCGACCATCGCGGCGTGATCCCGGCCGTACGCCTGATACACATGCTGAATAACCTCTTCGCGACGGTGGTGCTCGATATCGAGATCGATATCGGGCGGCTCGGCGCGCTCGCGAGACAAGAAGCGCTCGAACAACAGCTGCATCCGGACCGGGTCAACCGCGGTGATCCCGAGACAGTAGCAGACCGACGAGTTTGCCGCCGACCCGCGGCCCTGAAACAGGATGCCGCGCGAGCGACAGAATCGCACAATCTCCCACATCGTCAGGAAATAGCCGGGGTACTCCAGGTCTTCTATGGTCGAGAGCTCTCGACGCAGCTGGGCCTTCACCTCAGCCGGTATACCCGACGGATAACGCTTGCGCGCGCCGCGGTAGGCAAGCTCTGCCAGCCACTCGGCGCTGCTGTAACCGTTCGGCAAGCGCTCCGAGGGATAGCGATAGCGCAGCTCAGTGAGCGAAAACTCCACACGGGCGGCGAGCTCCTGCGTTGCAGCAAGCGCATCGCGCTCCCCGGCGTAGCGTTTGGCGGCTTCGGCAGGGCTCAGCAGCACGTGCTCGGCGTTTGGTCTCAGGAGATCGACGGTTTCCGACAACGGTCTGTTATGCCGAATTGCGGTCAGCGCGTCCTGCAGACGGCGCCGGCGGCGGTCATGGTACAGCACCTCGGGCGCAACACACGGCGTTATACCGTAGCGGCGCGCGAGCTCCGTACGCGCCTCGGTGCGCTCGTTGTCGTGCGGCAAGCGGTAGCGCGCGATACCGAGATAGAGGCGGTCCTGGAAGACCTCTCGCAAGCGGGCGAGCCGCGCCGGTTCCCCCCGATCGAGAAGCGAACGAGGCTCGAACCGGGAGCACCCGTCGGGGCTTAGCGCGAGCAGCCCTTCCGCGTGCTCGTAAATATCTTGCTCGGTGAGCCGGCACGAGCCCTTTGTACTGCGCAACCGCCCGCGTGAGATTAGACGCGACAGGTTCGCGTACCCTTCGCGGTTTATTGCGTACAGCAGCACGCGCACCGCGGGCTCTACGGTTATCTCGGCGCCTATCAGCAAGCGCATCCCGCTCTCCGCCGCCGCTTCGTGAGCGCGCACCACGCCGTACAACCCGTCGCGGTCGGTCAAGGCAAGAGCCGAGAGCCCGTGCTCAGCGGCCGTGCTCATAAGCTCGTCGGGGTGTGACGCGCCTTCGAGAAAAGAGAAATTACTCTTGCACCATAACGGAACGTACTCAGCCACGGTTCTCTCTCACACTACGCGTCCACCCCAAGCGTCACACCGTACCCTGCACCATCCAGCACGCGCGCTCGAGATCGTAGTAGAGCCATACCGCGGTAGGAGAAAACTCGCCGCCGCTCGATTCCGGCACCAGATAGTAGTACAGCCTGCGTTCCGAGTTCCCCCACCAGTTGCACGAAAGCGCGTACGGCCCAGAGAGCGTTCCAGGCGGCAAAAGCCGACGATTCAAACGCTGCGGCACAACGAACGCGCGCCGCACAACCTGCACGCTCTCGTCTTGCTGCGTGCTCTTGGGCTCCTGCATGCTCTCGTCTTGCTGTGTGACACGTGACGCGAGCGGTTTGGCCCGCGCAACAAACCGTACGCGCTGCTCCGGGAGCTGCCGCTCGCACGGCTCCAGATAACCCACCGCGTCATCTCCGAATCGTGCACGAAGATCGGCGGGTAAGCTCTCATCGTGTTGCTCGTCACCCTGTGGCTCTATCTCGAAAAACAACATACTCTGACGAGCGCGCGCTCGCCGGACATCGAGCTCAAGCACAATTGAAACCACCGGGAGCTCGAGCCGCCGGGCCTCGAGCCGCAAGCGCAGCAGCCGCACAAGCAACTCACACCGTCCGGTAGGATACGCAGCTCGCAGTTCTTCATGATGCTCACCGCCCCGTTCGAGCTCGAGTGTGAGTCGCATTTTAGCGACCTGTTCGCCGCGACGAAGCCGGCGGAGTTCCATATTCAGCATCTCTTGAATGACCCTTAGCATGGGTTCGCTACCGGCAAGCGCCTGGTCAAGAGACCGACGAGCAACCGGCGTTCGGTGCGTCTCCTCAAGCGGCGCGGCGGGCAGGTCGCGCTCGCCGAGTGCGGTTAGATATAGCTTCTCCACCTCCTCGCCCAGTGTGGAGCGAATCTCGGAGCGCGGCAGGCGCAGCAACTCACCCACAGTGACGATACCGAGACGCCTAAGACGTTTCCCGGCGCGCTCGGACCGCAGCACCGGCTGAAGCGCGCACCGAGACACCTCGCGCCGCTCGTGCTCGATCGAGTGAAACACCGTAGCCGAGCTCTCGCCGGTGAACGCGCCGCCGGCACCTTCGGCGGCGTGGGCGCTGTGGCCGCGGCTGCCGCTGTGCCCGCGGCTGCCGTTTGCATCCTCCTGCAGCGATTCCGTTACGTTTACGGTAGCGAGATACGTTCCAAACCGGGTGAAACCCACCCCAACCCGCGCCTGAAATCCCAACCGAGATATCTCGCCGCCGAGCTGCTCGGCAAACGCGCGCGCGGTTGCATACAACAGATTGAGGCCGCCGGCGTTTACCCAAAACACCCCCGGCTCATCGCGGTTGTGCAGCACCTCGTCGCTCAGCGATTGCAGAGCCGCTTGCACTTGGTGCTGCGCCTGCGCAAGCTCGGCCTGTGAAACCGTAGCGGCCTGCACGTGCGGCGCAAACTCCAACACCGCAGAGTAACGCATACCATGGCGCACGCCGAGTTCAAATGCCTTGGCACTGTAGCCGATCACCGGTGCCTGAAGCGCTTCGTGCGCGAGCACAATGCACGCACTATCGCGGAGATGCGGCATGCGCCGCGTCAGCACCTGCACCGGAAACTCTATAATGTTACAACATGCCGTACGGGCCACGGAGAACCTCGCGATATGCCGCATTTTGGCGGCCGGTTTTGGTTTTCACGAGTTTCAGAGACGAGACGAAGCGACCGCCGGCGGCGGTGGTGGCGGCGGCGGCGGACGAAGAGCGTCGGCGCTCAGCCACAAGCCGCGTGAAGACCAGCGACCCGGCAAGATCGCCGGACCGCTCGGTAATAGCGAGTAGCGCGGCGTGCGAACGGCGACAGAGGCGCAGCAGACGGCCGAGCACCGCGTTGTCGATTTCACGCATCCGCTCGCGCGGGTGCGTGTGCCCCGCCGTAGCGCAGAGACCTGCCGCGGGCTCCGCAAAATCAAGTATCACGAGATCAACCCCGTTGCTACGGAGGCACTGCTCGGCCGCCTGCGCGGCCGCAACCGGGTGCGGTGTGAACACAAACGCAATATCACGCACCGCCACACCGTTGGCGGCAAGATCCGGAGCGAACGGTAGCGATTGATGCGTCATGATCCAGACCACTCGCACGGCGCCGGACGCTCCGCCTCTGCGCGCCGAGCCGTGCGCAGAAGAGCGTTGAGCCGACCGCTGTTGAACCTCACGCAGCAGCCGGCACAGCACGTCGAGCGCGGCGGGACCGGATAACTCGGTTATACATCCGCGCGATACGGCAAACGTGAGCGGATAGCCGGATGAAGGCTGAACCGGTTTCTGAAGATCGCGAGCTCTACACAACATAGCCCCGGAAGAGTACTATACACATGTTTAGTACGTCAAACCAAAAGGTGGACAACTGCAAAAATCCGGGCATATACTACTTTCGCCACCCAAAACCAATGCTCGAAAGCGCTACGGTGGGAATTCATCGTAAAGGGAGTATACGGAGGCGTATGTCCACGAAACAACAAGTTGTCGAATGGTTGGAACAACTGGCGAAGGTGTATGCCGAGAACAAGAGCTATCTCACCGAGTTGGACTCCGCAATCGGGGACGCCGACCATGGCATCAACATGGCACGCGGTTTCGCTGCAGTGGTCGAGAAGGTCTCGGGGCAGGACTTGCCCTTAGGCGCTACGTTGAAGACCGTCGGAATGACCTTGGTGCAGTCCGTCGGTGGAGCCGCCGGTCCGCTCTACGGCACGTTCTTCCTTCGCGCCGCCGGCGTCTGCTCCGATAAAGACGAGCTCACCTCGGCCGATATAGTTGCAATGTTCGAGGCCGGCATCGAGGGCGTACGGCAGCGCGGCAAGGCCGAGCCGGGCGACAAAACGATGATCGATGCGCTCGGCCCTGCGCTCGAGGCCATGAAGGCCGCACAAGAGGCCGGCGAAGACCTCGCTAGTCTCCTGGAAAAAGGGCGAGCAGCGGCCGAGAAAGGCATGCAGGATACCGTGCCGCTCGTCGCGCGGAAGGGGCGCGCCAGCTATCTCGGCGAACGCAGTGCGGGTCACCAAGATCCCGGGGCAACCTCGTCACATTTGCTGCTCAAGGCCGCGCTCGAGACGCTGCCCGGATAAGAGCCTTGGCTCCAACAAGCCGCTCCAACAAAAAGGGCGGCCACAATCCGCGGGTTTGCGGATCGGCCGCCCATTTGCTGTGCCGGTGCTGTACCGGCATTCTGCCGTCTTAGTCCAACGCGATCATCGCGACGAACAACGGCCCGAAGATAACCGCAACCTTACCGACAAGCTTGATCAAGATGTTCAACGAAGGCCCGGCGGTGTCTTTGAAGGGATCGCCGACGGTATCGCCGATGACCGAGGCCTTGTGGGCCTCGCTCCCCTTACCACCGTACTGACCGGACTCGATATACTTCTTGGAGTTGTCCCAGGCGCCGCCCGAGTTCGACATCATGATCGCCATCAGAAACCCGGTCAAGAGCGAGCCGACGAGCAAGCCGCTCACCGCACGCGCGCCGAGGGTGAACCCAAGCACCAGCGGGACAAGCAGCACAATAATCCCCGGAAGCATCATCGACTTAATCGCGCGCCTCGTCGCTATATCGACACAACGCACCGAGTCGGCCTTGGCGGTGCCTTCCATCAGGCCTGGGATATCGCGGAACTGACGGCGGACCTCCTCGACTATGTCATAAGAACCGTCGCTTACACCCTTCATCGCGAGCGCGCTAAATAGGAACGGCAGCATACCACCGATGAACACACCCGCGATAACGGCCGGGTTGTTCAAACTCGCGAGCTCAACCTCGGCAACCTCGAAGTAGGTTGCAATCCAGGCAAGCGAGGCGAGCGCGGCAGAACCAACCGCGAAGCCCTTACCGAGCGCCGCGGTAGTGTTACCGACGGCATCGAGCGCCTCGCAGCGCTCACGGACATCCTGTCCAAGATCCGCCATCTCGGCGATTCCGGCCGCGTTATCCGCGATCGGACCGTAACAGTCCATCGAGAGGAGCATCGCAAGGTTGATCAACATACCGAGCGCAGCGATCGCGATTCCGAGCAGGCCCGCGAATGAGTACGCAACGACGGTCGCGAGCGCAACAAGCAACGCCGGCGCTACGGTACTCATCATACCGACGCCCATACCTTCCATAATCGTGACCGCCGGGCCGCTCTGCGAAGAATGCGCGATCCGCTTCGCCGGCGGGTACTCGGCCGAGGTAAAGTACTCGGTCGAGAGGCTGATCAAGAATCCGGCGACAAGCCCGGAGATCAAGGCCCAGAACAGCGAGAGCTCACCAACGTACCAGTTAATCACGATGAAGCTCAGGATGATCATCAGAATGTTGCTGACGTACACGCCGAAGTTCATGGTGCCGTGCACCTTCGCGACCTGTTGATCGAACGGTAGGTCGGCGGCCTGCGGCCGTACCGAGAGCATCCCGATGATCGAGACGATAATGCCGAGCCCGGCGAGCATCAACGGCAGCATAACCCCCTGTTCAGGTCCGAGCACCGCAACCGCGAGGACCATCGAGGCCGCGATCGCCGAAACATACGACTCGTACAGGTCGGCGCCCATACCGGCGATGTCGCCGACGTTGTCGCCGACGTTGTCGGCGATAACCGCTGGGTTGCGCGGGTCGTCTTCAGGGATGCTGTGCTCAACCTTACCGACTAAGTCCGCACCCACGTCCGCGCACTTGGTGAAGATACCGCCACCGACGCGCAGGAACAGCGCAACCGCCGACGCGCCGAACGCAAAGCTCAACGAGATATAGGGGTCGCCGTACACCAGGGTAAGAATCGCGACGCCCAACAGGCCAAGACCCACAACCGAGAATCCCATCACGGCTCCGGCCGAGAACGCAATCTTCAACCCCTGATCCCAGCTTCGGGCGCTTGCGTTGGCCGTGCGCCCGTTAGCGCGCGTACCAACCGACATACCGATGTACGCCGCGAGGGCCGAGGTTACCGTACCGAGCACGTACGCGATCGCAGACCACGGTTTCGGCTCGATGAAGATCGCAAGAACTGCGGCAACCACAATCGTGAAGATCACGAGGATCTTGAACTCACGCCGCATAAAGGCCCCGGCGCCCTTTCTAATCTCGCGCCCGATCTCGCGCATTCTTCGATCGCCCTCTTTCTCGCGCAGAATGCGGCGAGTCAAGAAGACAACGAAGAGTAACGAGATCACCCCGGCTGCGAGCACTAACGCTTGCATAACAACAGGACTCATCTCTCCCTCCTCAACAGAAAATTGAAGTTATCCTACGAAAAACGGAGCGGCAAAGGCCATGCTACCCCCTCCCCCGACGACGGACTGCACGAACGCAAACCATGTCGCGGACACAGTTTAGAGCAGAGTCAAAATCCGGTCAATCGGTATACCAAGAACGAAACGGCGCCACTCGCAGCCGGCTTACGTCCCGCTTGCAGCCGCTTCGGTACGCCGTTGCCAACCCTTGGGTGGTATCGATATACTTCAGGTCGGAGGGAACAAACCAGATATGTACCGGGTAAAGACCTTTTTTCTCATGACACTGCTCACCGTTGTTTTCATTCTACTCGG
>SLBH01000165.1 GCA_007126415.1 Spirochaetales bacterium | reverse complement strand
GATGCGAGCCTAACTCGGCGATTAAGTGAGCTGTTCCATCACGATATCGTACAGCTCACGATCGGATTTTGCACTGAGAATGCGATCGCGACTCTGCTTATCCTTAAGAATTGAGCCCATCTGCGCAAGGAACTCGAGATGAGACTGCACATCCTCATGCGGCGATAGCGTCATCGCAAAGATCCGACATGGTTTACCGTCGAGGCTCTCAAAATCTACCTTGCGCCGACTGGTACCGAACGCAACAATGAGCTCGTCGACCGCTTTGGTCTTGGCGTGCGGAAACGCAACGCCGTGTTCCATTCCGGTCGAGATATCGTGCTCGTGGCGAATGAGATCCAACCAAGCCTGGTCGCGGTCCTTGACCTTACCACTGTTGCACGCGAGATCGAGGATACTGCTAATGATGTCTTCTTTGGTCTTGCCGGGCAAAGAAACCGACACAACCTCGGGAGTGAGCACGTCAGATACCACGACCCACAAGGTATGCCGTATCGACCGTTTTTTGTCAATGCGCGCGAACGGAATGCGCGCGAACGGCTTGTAGTGTAATCCGTGCGCGTGTTATTGCCCATATGGGCAATCGGGAGATTTAGCGCCTATCGTTCTTGACACCGTCACTACGCGCCTCTACACTGTTGCACGGTATCAAGCCCGGTATGGGCTCTGATAAGGAGGAACAAGAGTATGAAACGAATTGTTATTGCATTGGCGATCGTTGCTTTGGTCGCCGTAGGCGTATACGCGCAAAGCACCTATGAGGGCGTAGCCGAAGGCTACGGCGGTGAGATCCGCGTTGAAGTCACGATGGACGGCGATACGATCGTAGCGGTTGAGGTGCTCGAGCATAGCGAGACACCCGGCCTCTCCGATCCGGCCATCAACAACATCCCGGAACGCATTGTAGAGAACAACAGCACGGATGTCGACGTTCAGAGCGGCGCTACCGCGACCAGCGAAGGCATCATGGCCGCGGTAGAGAACGCGTTAGAGAATCGCTGACGCTTCGAGATTGCCGGCTGCATTCTGTCGACGGCACACAAGGCGATGCGTACCGCATCGCCTTTTTTGTTTCTTGGTTGGTTTTTGGTTGCGGGGTTTCCGGAGACCGCGCGCTCCTGCAGATCAAGCTCCTGCAGATCAAACGGTCAAGTTCTGCGCCGAACGCGCTTGAACCGAAAATACGGCAGCCCGCCGGCGAGCGCAAACACGCCGGAGGTCAGCAGCAACACCATCGGCCTGCCCCAGATTCCGGCGAAACTGTCGATGCGCGCGTCCGAGAGATTGTCGGGATTGTACGCCACCCTCACCTGCTCCCCGATATCGAACCGTCGGCGGCTGCTGCCTTGATGCCCCGAAAACTCATTACGCTCCCCGTCGACCTCAAACACGATCTCGGGATAGTAGCGCCGCCCCGAGTCCGGATCGGTAAACGGGATGCTCCGCTCCGAAACGCGGTAGTCGCGGACCTCTCCAACGGTCGTCTCGGAGCCCAGAACAAACGCCCCGGTACGCAACAGCTCTGCAGCCGCAAACACCAACAGCAACGCGGCCAGCGCGAGCATCATCATTCCCATCGCTTGTAGCCAGTTCATATCGCTAACCTACTACCGGAAGCGCAAAAGATGCCGCCGCGGCGATCTACAACTGCGCCCCGTGCCGTCGCAGCGTCTCGGTGAGCTCGTGCTGCTCGAAGTACTCGGCGAAATACAGCGGAGAGCCGATCATGCCGTTCACGTTCACCAGGCCGTTGAGATCGGCGTCGTGCTCCGCGAGCAGTTCCACCGCATCGGGATCGGCGTAATCATACTCATCGCCCAGCACCAGCGCGATCATTATCGGCGACAGCACCCGCCCCTCGTAGGTGACCGAGGTGTTCGGATTGGCGCCGTGCTCGAGCAGGATTTGCAGCAACTCGTGATTGACCGAGCGATTCTCGATTCCCACGATCAGTGTGATCGCAAGCGGCGTTACGCGCATTGTGCCGGTTTCGAGCACGAAGTCGGGATTGGCGCCGTACTCCAGAAGCATCCGGATGAGCTCAAGATCGAGCTCGCCGGAGGCAAGGCCCGCAAGAATCGGCACATGTAGGGCCGAGAGCTGCTGCCCCAAACGGTAAAACTCGAGGTTCACCGCTACCCCGCCCTCGAGCAGCATCTCGATTAGCTCCAGGTCGGGATCGAACGCCTCGAGATTATCGAGACCGATCTCGGGTAGACCGAGCGCGAGCGCGAGCGCGTGATAGCCCTGAGGTGAGACGGCATTCACCTCCCCTCCGGTATCAAGGTAACGACGAACGATCCGGTGCTCGCGATCACGAACCGCCTGCAGGAACTCATCCTCGGAGTACGCAGGCTCTATCGGCTCGAGTCTGACGGTGATAACCTCGGTCTGCTCGTGTGGCGGCGCAAGCTCTACGCTTCGCTCGCGGTATCCGTCACGCCGCACCCGCAGTTGAACGGTCTCATCCTCGTCGAACAACGAGGTAAAAACCCGACGCCCGATCGGTTGATCCTCGAGCAGGATCTCGGCGTCATCGGGGTCGGTCTCGATTCGAATCTCGGACAGTCCCGCAGGCCGCGCGCCGGGATCAAAACGCACCGGTGTGGCCGAGGCGAGCTGGTCAAGCACAGATTTGCTTCCGGCATAGATACGCTCTACCGCCGGCATCCTCCGCGAAATGCGGTCGCCGGCGTAATCGAGCAACGTCACGGTACGCGTGCGCTCCTCCTGCTCGAGTGCACCTTCCTCAAAGCGATCGATATCACGAATCGCATCCTCGAGCACCGCGTCGCTCTCGCGCAGCGCCTCGGACTCAATCTTGAGTTGATCATCGCTACCGAGCTCAACCGAGCGCGCGAGCAGGCGCTCCACCGCCTCGCTGAGCTCCGGGTCGCGAACGCGCAGCGCGACACGATGCAGGTCCACACTCGACGGGAACACCGCGACCGAGCCGTCGGTGACCGCAACGGTCGCGGACTCCGCCTCCGCCGAGACCAAGAAGCTGGTTCCGGTCGCGATCGCACTAAGTTGAGGCGCCCGCAGTCTGAGCCGACGGTGTTCATCGGCTGCCGAGAGTCCGGCCGCCGCGCCGTGGCGCAACTGCACCCCGTAGTACTGCCGCTCGCGGTGCTCGAAAGGCTCGCTGATCTCGAGTTCCGAGTCTTCCTGTAGCCACACTACCGCTTGATCGCCGAAGCGGATCACCGCGCGAGCGTTCTCTCCGGTACGGAGGAAGTCGCCCGGTTCGAGGAGCATCCCGAGCTCGGCCCGTTCAAAACCCTGCTGCGCGGCGTCGTCATCGTGCGTGTCGAAATCGTGGGCTTCGCGATCCGGCGGGTGCCGATCTGCTCGAGCCAGCTGTACCTCGCCGCCGAGCAGTACAAGCGTCACCTCCGGCGTCTGCATCGCCGATTCCGTCGCCTCGACCGCTTCATCCGGACCGCCGTCGCAACCGTTTAACAGCACCAGCGCAGATACCAGCACAATCACCGCCGAGAATGCCCGGCGCGGTATACGCACGCCCAGCAGTATACGCACGCCCGGTTGTCGCGGATTTGATTCGTGACCGCTCGCAGCGTGCGTAAGACCTGCACGCAGATCATATGATGAGGAGAGTTTGTTCGCCATTCCGTTTCAATAGATAGCTCGAAATCGGCGGAGTTTCCAGTTCTCCGTGAACCGGGACACTGTTACTGTTCTCTTCAGAGATGCGTTTGTGTATTATGAACCGTAATGAACTCAGTTGGTATTGTGCGTGATCCGCTCTACCACCGCCACGAAAACGGGCCGCGTCACCCCGAACGGCCGGCTCGGATAGAGGCGATAGATCAGATGCTCGAGCGGTTTGAGCATCGCGGTCGCTTGCGCGAGATCGGGGCGCGCGACGCGGCGCCGGAAGAGCTCGCCCGCGTTCACACCGCCTTGTATATCGAGCGTATCGCCGAAACCCGGCGGCAGAACGTCACGTACCTCGACCCCGACACCTCCGCCGGGCCGTGGAGTTACGCCGCCGCGTTGCGCGCCGCGGGTGGGTGCGTCGCCGCGGTAGACGCGGTCCGCGCCGGCACGGTGGAGTCGGCGTTCGCGTTTCCGCGTCCCCCGGGCCACCACGCCGAGCCCGACGGCGCGATGGGCTTCTGTCTCTTCAACTCGGTTGCGGTCGCGGCCGCACACGCGCTCGCCGAACACCACCTCGAGCGTGTCGCCGTCTTCGACTGGGACGTCCATCACGGCAACGGCACGATGCACGCGTTCTACGACAGCCCGAACGTGTTGTTCATCTCGATCCATCAGTCGCCGCTTTTTCCGGGCACCGGTGCGGTCTCCGAGACCGGGAGTGGCGACGGCGAGGGATACAGCATCAACGTCCCGCTCGCGCCCGGGAAGGGCGACAACGACTACCTCGAGGTACTGCAGCGTGTGGTGCTCCCGGCGCTTCGCTGGTATCGCCCGGAGCTGCTGCTCGTCTCGGCCGGGTTCGACGCCGATTCCCGCGATCCGCTCGCCGGCATGAAGCTCTCCGCCGAAGCGTTCGGCTCGATGACCACTGCGCTGCTGGACTGCGCGGTCGGGGAGCTCGGCGCACCGCCGGTGTTTGTGCTCGAAGGCGGCTACTCGCTCGAGGCGCTCGAGCAGGGCGTTGAGCACGCCCTTCGAGCCCTGCTCGGTGAGCGCTACCGATCGGAACACGCTTCAGCCGGAGCGACGCCGTCCCACGGCACCGAGACCCCTACTCACAGCGGGTCAAGCGAGCTACATCGGGTGGTTGCTGCAGTCAAAGAGGCGCACCGCGCGCGCTGGTGAAGGAGTAAGGCTTGTGGCGCTAACGCAGTGGCGGACCCTGCACGCGATCATGGTACTCGCGGTATTGTCGGACATTCTCCTCTCGCCGCAGGCGAACCTCGCACCTCCCATCCTGGTGGTCTGGGGCTTCGGAGCCTTTTTCACGCTCACCCGGCTACACGCCGGCGGTCCGCGGCGCAAGGCCGATCTGATTTCCTCGCTGCGATTACTGATAGCGTTGGGAGTGGTGTTGTCGCTCTATCTCTACGAACTCCACACGGTTTACGAGGCGGCCTCCGCGCCGGGCATTGAGCCGCCACACCTGGTTTCAGACGGCGGAGCCTGGGTCTACGTTCTGTTCGGGTTACTTGCCGTCGCGGAGCTCACCGATTTCTTTGACGGGCGCGTCGCTCGCGCGGAAGGCGTTACGCGCTTCGGCGCGGTCTGGGACGAAGAGATCGACGCATACTTCGTGCTGTTGCTCGCCGTGATCGCGCAACGCTACACCGACCTCGGCCGCTGGGTCTTGCTCGCCGGCGCGCTACGCTATCTCTACGTTCTCAGCCTGCATCTGATTCCTGAGACACCGGTGGAACGGTCGCGCGCCGGCGCGTTGTTCGCAAAAACCGCCTGCGCCGTTGTAGTCGTAACCTTGATCGGCACGGTACTGCCGGCGGCGCATCACTCGGCGATCTCGCGAAGCCTGCCGGTACACGCGAACGCGGCGGCGCTCGGGTTGCTCGCGGCGTCGTTCGGCTGGAGCTGGTACCGAAACCTGCGCGACAGCTACCGCGCCGCCGCTCCCCGGCGCGCCGAGACGTTCACCGTCCTTCGAGGCCTGATTCGGTCGCTGCTGTTGTACTACGCGGTGCCGCTGCGCGCGCGCCGGCGTGCGGCGTTCTACCGCGCTTTTCTCAGCCCCGGCGAGACCGCGTTCGATATCGGCGCGCACCTCGGCGATCGCGTGCGGGCGTGGAGACGCCTCGGAGTCCGCTCGGTCGCGGTTGAGCCGCAACCGGTATTCGCGCGCCTGCTGCGACGGCTCTACCCCCCGCGCCGCCTGGGCGAGGTAACCGTGCTCGAGGCTGCGGTTGGTGCCGAGCGCGGCAGCGCGCAGCTTCGGATAAGCGATGCGCATCCAACCGTGAGCACGCTCGCCGCCGACTGGATCGCCGAGGTGGGCGGCCACGCCGGATTCAGCGGTGTGAGCTGGAACCGGAGCGTCGCGGTGCCGGTAACAACTCTCGATGAACTCATCGAGAACTACGGCTACCCCACGTTCGTCAAGATCGACGTTGAAGGCGGCGAAGAGGCGGTCCTGCAGGGGCTCTCGGTTGCGATTCCGGCGCTTTCGTTCGAGTTTCTCCCGGAAACGCGCGAGCGGGCGCAGCGCTGTATCGCACGGCTCGAGCGGCTCGGAACCTACGAATACAACGTGGTTGTAGGCGAGCGTACCGAGTTCCTGCTGACCGAGTGGGTCGGCCCTGCGCAGATCGCCCGTACCATCACCGAGTCCTGGCCGTACGCAAAAAGCGGCGACATCTACGCGCGCCTCGCGGCGCCGGGCGAAACCTCCTTTCCCCGCTTCATCGCGGCTGAGGATGCGGCCACAAATGAGCACTGAGCTCGCGCTGCGTTTGACGATTGCGGCGGCCTATCTCATCGTTCTGGTCGAGCTCGTTGCGCTCCCGATCCCGAGCGAGGCGTCGACCTACGCCGAGTGGCGTCGACGCCGCTCAACGGGTGCCCGCGTCATGGCAGGGTACGCGGCGCTGCTGGTGGTGTTCGGACTCCCGCTCGCGTTCGTTATCCACCCGCCGAGCTTCGCGCACATACCGGCCTCGGCCAAGCTTCCCGCGTTCGGTCGGGCCGCGATAGCGAGCGGCGCGATCGTCACGATCGCGGGCGCCACGGTGTTGGGGTTGGTTGCGACACTGCAGCTGCGCCGGCACCGAGCGCGCACGCCGACTCGGCTCAAGACCGACGGCGTGTTCGCGTATAGCCGAAACCCTATCGTGCTCAGCCTACACCTAACCGCGATTGGGTCGCTCGCCGCGCTGCCGGTCTTGCCGCTGTTGATCGCGCTGCCGATCTACCTGCTTCATATGCATACCCGCATTCGACTCGAGGAGCACCAGCTCCTCGAGCGTTGCGGCGCCGAGTTCGAGGCCTACCGTGCCGAGGTGCTGCGCTACTTCGGGCGCGTTCGGCTCAGCCGCTCGCAGGCCTCCGCGCAAGCAAATCGGTATGGTGCACCACGATCGTAAGCTCCGCGGCTTCGATCTGCGCAAGGCGTTTCTCCCGCCAGCGGTCAAGATCGCGCTGTTTGAGTTTGCGGCTTCCCGACAGCTCCCGATGGATCATCGTAATCAGGGCCTCGGCAACCTCGGCCTCTCCACGAAGGTAACCGTGGCCGCCCGGTACAATCTGCCAGTCGGAAGCACCGAAGCTCACAACGGCGAGCCCGGCAGCCGCCGCGGCGTCAAACAGCCGCGCTCCGGCGCGGCGTCCGCCGTACGCCGCACCCCGCGCGTCCATCGAAGCATCGTAGAGCTCAAACACCGCCTCTTCGAAACCTCGGTCTTCGTAGCCCGGCAACACCGTGGTCGCACCGTTGTAGGTGAGCGTTGCGTAGAACACACCACCGGGATTCAGCGCTTGGGCCACTGCTTCCGCGGTTGCCTTTAGCGGCAGCAGGTCCATGACGGCATGACCGGTGATCAAATCAAAGCGCTCGGCGGCGAGGCGTTTGCGGCCTGTGCTCTTCCCGAGATCAAGCTCGCGAAACCGTACCGTGTTCGCGCGTTCGTGATAATCCTGCAAAACGAGCTGTTCGGAATCGCGCCCGGCTGTGCTACCGCTCCCTCCTCGGCCGCTTTCTCGGCCTCCTTGGACGCCTCGGCCACCGCGACCGCGCTCGTGGCCGCCAGGCCGAAAGCCTCCGGCAAGCATCGCCCGTCGCGTGTGATCGCCGGCCTGCACCAACCCCTCGACGTTGAGGTCCAGCGCGCTGATCTCGAGCGGACCGCCGACACTTTGCAGCACGCGACGCACCATCGCGCCGGTGCCGGTGCCGAGGTCGCAGACGCGAAGCGAACGACCGTCGCGCTGCTGAGCAGGCTCGCCGGTCCGTAGCAGCTCGCGGAAGCGCCGGTAGACCGCGGTATTGATGCTTCGATAATCCAGAGCGTACTTCGCCTCGAGATAGCCTTCAAACTTCCGTGGTTCCACAAAACCCTCCGTGATCGGTATTTCTTGACTTTGCGCATCGGCGCCAGTAGGCTCTTAGCAGGATGAAAAAGAGATGAAATCTGCGCTTAGAATAATGGGAATCCTCGGCCTTCTGTTGTTTGCGCCGATCACGCACGGCGTAGCCGATCAACCGCCGGCCGCCGACGCCGAGGCGGACGCTCCCGGCGGGATCTATGTTATCCCGATCCACGGCGACATACAACCGTCTCAAGTAGCCTTCCTGCAGCGCAGCATCAGCACCGCTCGCTCCGAGAACGCGTCACGCATTGTGTTCGAGATAGACACCTTCGGTGGCCGCGTAGACTCGGCACTCCGCATCGCGAATCTTATCGGCTCGCTGGACGACATGCATACCATCGCCTACGTCGCGCTCTCACCCGAGGGCACCGGCGTCAGCTGGTCGGCAGGCGCGCTGATCGCGTTCGCGACCGACGGCATATACATGGCTCCCGGAACCTCAATCGGCGCGGCCGCGCCGGTTCTCGCGAGCCCCGACGGACAGATGGCGAGCGCGGACGAGAAGGTCGTCAGCGCGATGCGCGGCCAGATGGCGGCCCTCGCCGAAAAGAACGG
>SLBH01000072.1 GCA_007126415.1 Spirochaetales bacterium | reverse complement strand
GGCGTAGGGTTTGTAGCGCACCTCAAGGGCCGGCAGAGTCACGGCATTATCGACGACGCCTGCGAACTGCTCACCAACATGACGCACCGCGGAGCGGTCGGGAGCGACAAAAACTCCGGCGACGGCGCCGGAATCCTCACTACCTTGCCGCACCGCTTTCTCTCGGAGGTGGCGGCGAGCGAGCTCGGCCTGGAGCTTCCGCCGCCCGGCCGGTACGCCGCCGGAATCGTGTTTCTCCCGCAGGACGAGGCGAGGCGCGAGCGTCTGAAGCAACAAATCGGCGCGGTTGTGGAGCATTTCGGCCGGCGGCTGCTCGGCTGGCGCCGTGTTCCCACCGACAACAGCATAATCGGTCCCACCGCACTCGCTTCGGAGCCCGCGATGGAGCAGTTGTTTGTAGGAGCCGCCGACGGGGTCGATCAGAACGCGTTCGAGCGCAAGCTCTACCTTATCCGAAAGCGCGCCACGCGCGAGCTGCGCGTAGACGAGCACGACCCGGAGAGCTTCTGCTACTTCTGCTCGCTCTCGAGCCGTGTGATCGTACACAAAGGCATGCTCATGCCGGAGCAGCTCTTTCGCTACTTTCTCGATCTGCAGGACCCCCGCTTCGAGACGCATATCGCGATGGTGCATTCGCGCTTCTCCACCAACACCTTCCCGAGCTGGGACCGCGCACAGCCGAACCGATTCATGAGTCACAACGGTGAGATCAACACCTTACAAGGCAACCTGAACAAAATGCGCTCGCGCGAGGGGGTGCTCTCGAGCAGTTTGTTCGGCGAGGAAATCTGCGAGACCTTCCCGATTGTGGAGCCCGACTGCTCCGACTCCGGCAACTTCGACAACGTGCTCGAGCTCTTGCTGATGTCCGGCCGCGAGCTTCACGAAGCGGTGATGATGATGGTGCCGGAAGCCTGGGAGCGCCACGAGCGCATGCCGCAGATCGGGCGCGATATGTACGAGTTCATGGGCTGTTACATGGAGCCATGGGACGGACCGGCCTCCATAGCGTTCACCGACGGGCGCTATATCGGCGCGGTGCTCGATCGCAACGGCCTACGCCCGAGCCGTTACTACGTAACCGACGACGACGTGGTGATCATGGCGAGCGAGGTGGGCGTGCTCAACCTGCCGAGCAGTCGCATTCGCGCGAAAGGCCGCTTGCAGCCGGGGCGCATGTTTCTCGTGAACTTCGAGGAAGGCCGCATCTATGACGACGTGGAGCTCAAAAACAGCATCGCGGTCGCGAAGCCGTACGGAACGTGGCTCAGCGAGCAACGTATTCGCCTCGAGCACCTCGCCGACCCGGGATCGGTTCCCGCGCTCGACGAAGAAACGATTCTCGAGCGCTTGCGACTGTTCGGCTACAGCATCGAGCACCTCAACTTGATTCTCGCGCCGATGGCCGAGCACGGCAAAGAGCCGCTCGGCTCGATGGGTAACGACGCCGCGCTCGCATGCCTCTCGGAGCAGCCGCGGCTGCTGTTCGATTACTTCAAGCAGCTGTTCGCCCAGGTAACAAACCCGCCGATCGACTCGATTCGCGAAGACATCATCATGAGCATCTCGTCGTACATCGGCCCCGAGGGCAACCTGCTCGAGGTAGGACCGGAGCACGCGCACCGCCTGCAGTTGGACCACCCGGTGCTTACCAACGACGCGCTCGCGCGGCTCAAGCAGATGAACCACCGCGGATGGCGTGCGCGCAGCATCGACATTACCTTCCCGGTCTCTGCCGGAGCGGCCGGGCTCGAGCGGTGCTTGCGCCGCATCGCTCGCGAGGCCGAAGAAGCGATCGAGGAAGGCTATCAGCTCGTAGTCTTAAGCGATCGTGCCGCCGGTGCCGAGCGCGCCCCGGCCGCGGCGCTCGCGGCGGTCGGCGCGGTGCACCACCATTTGATCCGCCGATTCAAGCGAACGCGTATCGGGATCGTACTCGAAAGCGGTGAGCCGCGCGAGGTGCATCATTTCTGCAGCCTGTTCGGCTTCGGCGCCGACGCGGTTAACCCGTACCTCGCGTTCGAGGCGATTCAGCACCTCGCGCGCGAGGGCTACGTTAAGCAGGACTTCGGCGACGAAGAACTCGTTGAGCGCTATCTCTCGGCACTTGCGTACGGCATGCGCAAGGTCTTCGGCAAGATGGGGATCTCGACGCTCGAGAGCTACAAGGGTGCCCAGATTTTCGAGGCGGTGGGGCTTGCCGACGAGGTGGTGGCGCTTTGTTTCGCCGGCACCGCAAGTCGCGTGCAGGGCGTCGGCTTCGAGGAACTCGGGACCGAAGCGCTGCTGCGACACCGCCTCGCGTACCCGCCGCGCAACGCGCCGATCGGAAACCGGCTGCTGAACTTCGGCGAGTACCAGTGGAGGGTCGACGGCGAGAAGCATATGTGGGATCCGGAGTCGATCGCGAACCTGCAGATCGCGGTCAAGCACAACGACCGCAGCGCCTATAACCGCTTCAGAGACGCGCAGAACCAGCGCTCGGCGCGGCAGGCAACCCTGCGCGGGCTCATGCGCTTTGCACCGGGCTCCGTGGAGTTTGCGGTGCCGCTCGAGGAAGTGGAGCCGGCCGAGTCAATCATGAGGCGCTTCGCAACCGGCGCGATGAGCTTCGGCTCGATCTCGCAGGAAGCGCACGAGACGCTCGCGCTCGCGATGAACGCAATCGGAGGAAAGTCCAACACCGGGGAGGGCGGCGAAATGCCGGAGCGCTACACGCCGCTTCCGGACGGAAGCTCAAAGCGTTCGGCGATCAAGCAGATCGCTTCAGGTCGCTTCGGCGCCACCATCGAGTACCTCACCGAGGCCGACGAGATTCAGATCAAGATGGCGCAGGGCGCAAAGCCGGGCGAGGGCGGCGAGCTTCCGGGTCGCAAAGTGTTTGAGGTGATCGCGAAAACGCGCTACTCCACGCCCGGCGTGGGGCTCATCAGTCCGCCGCCGCACCACGACATCTACTCGATAGAGGACCTCGCGCAGCTGATCTTCGACCTCAAGAACGCCAACCCCACCGCGCGCATCAGTGTGAAACTCGTAAGCGAGGTGGGGGTCGGCACGGTCGCGGCCGGTGTCGCAAAGGCGCACGCCGATCATATCCTCATCTCGGGGCACGACGGCGGCACCGGCGCGTCGCCGCTCACCGGCATCAAGCACTCCGGCGTTCCGTGGGAGCTGGGGCTGGCCGAGACGCACCAAACGCTCGTGATGAACGACCTGCGTAGCCGAGTGGTGCTGCAGACCGACGGGCAGCTCAAGACCGGGCGCGACGTCGCTATCGCGGCACTCCTGGGCGCCGAGGAGTTCGGCTTTGCGACCTCGGCGCTGGTCTCGATCGGGTGCATTATGATGCGCAAATGCGAGAAGAACACCTGCCCGGTGGGAGTCGCTACACAGGACGACACCTTGCGCCGCAAGTTCATCGGCAGACCCGAGGACGTGGTGGCGTTCTTTCGGTTCGTCGCCGAGGACCTGCGCGAGGTCATGGCCAGGCTCGGGTTTCGCCGCGTCGAGGAGATGGTGGGGCGCACCGACCTGCTCGTTCCCGACGAAGAAGTGTTGAACTGGAAGAGCAAGGGGATAGATCTCTCGAGCGTGCTCACGCGGGCGGTGCCGTCGGGCGCAGAGCCCCGTTCGCCGATGACCGCCGAGGCACCGAGTAAGGTAATCTGCTGTATTCCGCAGGAGCACGGCATCGAGCAGGTGCTCGACCGACGGCTGATCGAGCGCTGCGCGCCCGCTATAGAGCGGAAGCAACCGGTCTCGCTCGAGTTGCCGATCGCGAACACCGACCGCGCGGTCGGCACGATGCTGAGCCACACCATTACCAAGCAGCATGGGCCGGCCGGGCTCCCGAGCGACTGCGTACAGCTTAAGTTCACCGGCTCGGCCGGGCAGAGCTTCGGCGCGTGGCTCACGCACGGCGTTTCGTTCGAGCTCGAGGGCGACAGCAACGACTACGTCGGCAAGGGCCTCTCGGGCGGCCGTATCGTGGTGTACCCGCCGCGCGACGCTGCGTTCCGCGCCGAGGAGAACATCATCATCGGAAACGTTGCGCTCTACGGCGCACTCATGGGAAAAGCGTTCTTCCGCGGTATCGCGGCCGAGCGTTTCTGCGTGCGCAACTCCGGCGCGCAGGTGGTGGTGGAGGGCGTCGGCGACCACGGCTGCGAGTACATGACCGGAGGCCGCGCGGTGATCCTCGGCCCTACCGGCCGCAACTTCGCCGCCGGGATGAGCGGCGGTATCGCCTACGTCTGGGATCGTGAAGGCGATTTTCTCACGCGGCTCAATCGCGAACTGGTGGAGCCCGACGAGCTCGACGAGTACGACGCGGCAACCGTCGCCGATCTCTTGCGAGAGCATCTTGCGTTCACCGGCTCGGCGGTGGCCGAGCACGTGCTCGAGAACTGGGATCAGGAAGCCGCACGCTTCGTGAAGGTAATCTCACCGGAGTTTCGCCGGATGCTGAACGTAGAGCGTGATACTGCAGCAAAGGAGGTCGTCTATGGGTAAGCCTACCGGTTTTATGGAGTACCAACGGCAAACCGTCCGCGACCGCGGCGCCGAGGAGCGCGTGCGGGATTTCAACGAGTTTCATATCGAGCTCGATGAAGACGAACGCCGGGCGCAAGGGGCGCGCTGCATGGACTGCGGCGTGCCGTTCTGTCAATCGAGCTTCGGCTGTCCGGTTGATAACCTCATCCCGGAATGGAACGATCTGGTGTATCAGGGGCGTTGGGAAGAGGCCTTCGAGCGGCTGATGAAGACCAACAACTTCCCGGAGTACACCGGCCGCGTCTGCCCGGCGCCGTGCGAAAGCGCCTGCGTCTTGGCGATAAACGAGCCCGCGGTCACGATCAAGGACAACGAGTGCGCGATCATAGACCGCGCCTACGACAACGGTCTCATGACGCCGCGCATCCCGGCGCTTCGCACCGGAAAGGGCGTTGCGGTGATCGGGAGCGGGCCCGCCGGGCTCGCAGCCGCCGACCAACTCAACCAGGCGGGCCATCTCGTTACGGTGTATGAGCGCGCCGACCGCATCGGTGGGCTTCTGATGTACGGCATCCCCAATATGAAGCTCGATAAGGACCTCGTACAGAAGCGCAACGATCTCATGGCGGCTGAAGGCATCACCTTCAAGCCCGGTGTCTGGGTGGGGCGCGACCTCGAACCCAAAGAGCTGCGTGCGAACTTCGACGCGGTGATCGTGGCTACCGGCGCCACCAAACCGCGTGATCTTCCGGTGCCCGGGCGCGAGCTGCAAGGCATTCATTTCGCGATGGAGTTTCTCACCGCCAACACCAGGCAGCTGCTCGCAAACGGCGCCCCAGGCCAAAACGGCAGCGGCGTCGGCGGTGGTGGTGCCGGCGGTGGAGGGGCCGGCGGCAACGGCAACGGCGCTCCTCACACCGAGGCGGGCGCAACCGCGGCTGATGGCGTGGGGCTCGCGGCGCCGATCTCGGCGCGCGGCCGGCGCGTGCTTGTGATCGGCGGGGGCGACACCGGCAACGACTGCATCGGCACCGCGGTTCGTCACGGCTGTAGCGGACTCAAGAACTTCGAGTTGCTCGCGAAGCCCGCTTCCACCCGCACCGCCGAGTATCCCTGGCCGGTCTACCCGCGCCTCTTTAAGAGCGACTACGGTCACACCGAGGTTGAAACCAATCACGGTGCCGATCCGCGTGAGTTCGGTATCATGACCAAGGAGTTTCTCGGCGACGAGCACCGGCGCGTGCGCGCGGCGCGCACGGTGCGGGTAAGATGGGAGAAGCCTCCCGGCGACCGCCCTCGCCCGGTTGAGATTCCCGGGAGCGAGGAGGAGTGGCCGGTCGACCTCGTGCTGTTGGCGCTGGGGTTCCTTGGGCCGGAGCAGGAGCTGGTGGACTTGATGCGGCTCGAGACCGATGAGCGCACGAACATCCGCGCCGAGTTCGGCCGGCACGCGACCTCGGTTCCCGGCGTGTTCGCGGCCGGCGACGCGCGGCGCGGTCAGTCGCTCGTGGTCTGGGCGATCAAGGAGGGCCGCCTCGCGGCGCGCGAGGTAGACCGCTACCTCATGGGCGAGACGCTGCTACCGTAGTGCGCGTGCGACTGCGTAGTGCGCCTGGCCGCGGTCTCGGCGCCGCGGGCGCCGTGTCGTCGGCCCGCGTTTCCGCAGGCGCCGCACCGTTGTTTGCGCGGGTTACGCCATCGCGAGCGAGATCCGTCGGCGGGCGGTGTCTATCTCCAGTACCGTGACCGAGACCTGCATACCGATCTTCACGATCTCGTGCGGGTCGCGCACGTAGCGGTCGGCGAGCTTACTGATATGCACGAGGCCGTCCTGGTGCACGCCGATATCCACAAACGCGCCGAACGCCGCGATATTGGTGACCACTCCGGGTAGTTTCATGCCCGGCTCGAGGTCCTCCAAGCGGTGAACATCAGCGAAACGCACCGGCTCCAACACGCCGCGCGGGTCGCGGCCGGGCTTCTCGAGCTCGGCAAGGATGTCTCGTAGCGTCGGCAGTCCAACCTCGTGGTCTTGATACCGCTCGAGCTCAATGCGCGAGCGAACCTCAGGGCGCGCGATGAGCTCCTCTACCGTGACCTCCAGGTCTGCGGCCATGCGGCGGACGAGCTCGTAGCGTTCGGGATGCACCGCACCGGCATCGAGCGGCTCATCGCCGCCGCGAATGCGCAGGAACCCTGCGGCTTGCTCGAAGGTTTTGGCGCCGAAGCCCGGCACCTCGAGCAGTTCGCGCCGGTTGCGAAATCCACCGATCGAGGCGCGGTGCCGGACAATGGCCTCGGCAAGGCGCGGTGTGAGGCCCGATACGTAGCTCAAAAGCGGTGCCCCGGCGGCCGCGAGGTCCACCCCAACGCGGTTGACGCATGAGAGTACCGTTTCATCGAGCGAGCGTTTGAGCGCCTTCTGGTCGACATCGTGCTGATACTGCCCAACCCCGATAGATTTGGGATCTATCTTAACCAGCTCCGAGAGCGGGTCGGCGAGGCGGCGGCCGATCGAGATCGCGCCGCGCATCGCGACGTCTTCTTCCGGAAACTCCTCGCGTGCGAGCTGCGAGGCGGAGTACACCGAGGCGCCGCTTTCGTTCACCATCACGGCGGGAACCTGGAGCGCAAGCTCCTCTACAAACTGTTGCATCTCGCGCCCTCCGGTGCCGTTTCCAACCGCGACCGCGCCGATCTCGTGTTGCCCCACGAGCTCGCGAAGCTTCGTCGCCGCCTGGGCGGTTTTGTGGTGCGGCGCAAGCGGATAGACCGTCGTGGTGGCAACGAGGTCACCGTGCCGGTTGAGGCAGGCAACCTTGCTTCCGGTGCGTAGTCCGGGGTCTATCGCGATGATCGCGGTTTCGGGGAGCGGGGGAGACATCAGGAGCTCCTCGAGGTTGCGCGCAAACACCGCGATCGCGGTCTGCTCGGCGCGCCGTCTGAGCGAGGCGCGCAGCTCGGTCTCGAGGCTCGGTATGAGTAGCCGGTCGCAGCCGTCGAGAACCGCGCGCTGAACGATCTCGCGGCACTGCGGGTTGTAGCCGCTGTCTACGTGCCTCTCAGCTGCGCGTTCGCCGGCCGCGCGCCCCCCGGCGGCGTCCACGACGTTTCCCGCGGCCGTGTCTGCACGCCCGCCGTCGGCCGTGGCCGTAGCGCCGTTATCGGGGCGGGTGGCACCGAACTCCGCCCCGAGGTGCTCGTAGCCGACCTTGCGCCGTAGCACCAGCGCGAGCGCGACGTCGTGCACCGCAGCGGCGCGCGGTTGCGCGCTCAACCGCAGGAACCCGGCCTTCTCGCCCCGAAGCATAGCGAGCACGCGGTGCGAGGGCGCGCGCGCGGCGCGCTCGCTGTGCTCGAAGTAGTCCTGAAACTGTAGCGCTTCGCCCTCGGCCTTCACCCCGCGCTTGCGCGCCGCGCTCAGCACCGCTTCGGCCTCAAACAGCTCGCGCACCGCCGCGCGAATATCGGGGTGCTCGGCGACGGCCTCGGCGATGATGTCCTCGGCACCGTGAAGCGCCGCGGCCCCGTCGGTAATACCGGCATCGGGATTGAGGTGCTGCTCAGCGAGGCTGTGAGGGTCGCTGACACGGTTGAGGAGTATCGCCGCGGCGAGCGGAGTGAGCCCGGCGCCTGCGGCCACCGAGGCGCGTGTCTTGCGTTTCGGCCGGTAGGGGGTGTAGATGTCCTCGAGCTCGGTTACCGTCTTGGCGGCCGTGAGCCGTTTCTCGAGCTCGGGTGTTAGTACGCCTTGCTTCTCGAGCGACGCGCGGATCGTTGCACGCCGGCTCTCGCGGGTAGTAACGGTTTCGCGCGCGTGCTCGATCGCGCGAAGCGCAACCTCGTCGAGCCCTCCGGTGCGCTCTTTGCGGTAGCGCGCGATAAACGGCACCGTCGCGCCGTCGTCGAACAGCCGCAGCGTCGCCTCAATCTGCTTGGCGCTTGGAGCAGGAGCGGCCTCGGGCGCCTTGCCGGCCGGCACCGCATCGCCGCCTTTTCTGAACTCATGAGTGATATGTGTTACGAGGTCGCCGGTGTTCATAATGTGTTGGTGTCATCGAATCACGGCCCGTTCGAAGCTGTCAACCAAACAGCGACACAGCGACACAGCGACACAGCGACACAGCAGTGCGTTGACAATTCTTTGCAGGACT
>SLBH01000293.1 GCA_007126415.1 Spirochaetales bacterium | reverse complement strand
GTGTTATTTCCGCGTTAAGCGAAGCGCTATGAAACCGGAGGCGGTGTTAGATAGGTAGAAGGAGGTGCGTTGATTATGAAGCACCGCTCTACCGCAACGCCCGGACGAAGCTCGTCCGCCGGGGCCGCGAGCCGCGCGCCGCAGTCAACGATCATACCAACACGCTGCGGGGCAGTTCTTCGGTGCTTGCCGGTGGGGCGGGTTTTCGCTAAGATTCGGGCAATATGCTTGACCTAAAGTTCATCCGTGACAATCTCGATGCGGTGAAAGCAAACATCGCCGCGCGCAATATGCAGGCTGACGCCGATTTGGTTGCCCGGCTCTACGACGAGCGTAACACGCTACTGCGGGAGCTCGAGCAGTTGCGTGCGCAGCGCAACGACAACGCCAAGAAAATGAAGGCGAAACCCTCGGACGACGAACGGGCCGGCCTAATAGAGGAAGGCAAGCGGCTCAAGTCCGAGATCCCGGAACGTGAGCGTCGCCTCGAGGAACTCGAGCAATCACTCTACGCCGAGGCCGAGAAAATTCCTAATATGGCGCATCCTGACGCACCGGTCGGCGACGACGACGGAGCAAATCGCGAGATCAAGCAAGTTGGGGTACTTCCGGACTTCACGTTTCCCTCCCAGGACCATATCGCGATCGGGGAGAATCTCGAGTTGTTGGATTTCGAGCGCGCTACGAAAGTCTCAGGAACTAAGTTTTACTATCTGAAGAACCAAGCGGTTCTGCTGGAGTTCGGGCTCATTCGGTATGCACTCGATATTCTCGCGCGAAAAGGTTTCAGGCTTATGATCACCCCCGACATCGCGCGTGAGAGCGTCGTCGGTGGTATTGGGTTCAATCCACGCGGACCGGAGAGTAATCTCTATACGCTCGAAGACGAGGACACCTGTCTCGTAGGCACGGCCGAGATTACGCTTGGAGGCTACTACGCCGATGAGATCGTTCCTGTAGAGGAGCTTCCTATTCTGATGGCGGGTGTGTCGCACTGTTTTCGGCGTGAAGCCGGAGCGGCCGGACAGTTTTCTAAGGGTCTATACCGTGTACACCAGTTCACGAAGGTCGAGATGTTTGTTATCTGTACACCGGAAGTGTCCGAGCAGCATCACGAACAGTTGCGGGAGATCGAGGAAGAGATCTTCAGCGGGCTCGAGATTCCGTACCGGGTTGTGGATACCGCCACCGGCGACCTCGGCGCTCCTGCGTACCGCAAATACGACTTGGAAGCTTGGATGCCTGGACGCGGCGAACACGGTGGCTGGGGTGAAATCACGAGCGCCTCAAACTGCACCGACTATCAAGCACGCCGCCTCGGCGTACGCTACAAAAGCGAGTCAGGCAACCGACACGTACACATGCTAAACGGCACAGCAATCGCGATATCGCGAGCAATAATCGCCCTGCTTGAGAACTATCAGCAGGCCGACGGGTCGGTGCGCATTCCGCGCTCGTTGGTGCCGTACGTAGGGTTCGAGCAGATCGGCCCGCGTAATGAATAAGCCCGAGATAATCGCCGAGATCGGTTCAGGCCATAGCGGAGACCTCACGCACGCGCGCGAGCTGATCGCCGCTGCGGCCGAGTCAGGTGCAGATTGCGCCAAATTTCAGCTGATCGTCGCCGACGAAATCATTCACCCGCGAACCGGCAACGTACGTCTTCCAACCGGAGCCGTTCCTCTCTACGAGCGTTTTCGCGCCCTTGAGCGGCCGATTTCGTTTTATGCCGAGTGCGCCGCTGAGTGCGAGAAGCGCGGACTACGGTTCCTCTGCACCGCGTTTGGCGTCGATGGCCTTGCTCGAGTTGCATCGCTTGGGGTTGCGCGCGTTAAGGTAGCCTCTCCGGAGCTTAATCACCTGCCGTTACTGCGAGCAATCGCCGAACGCGAACTACACGCGGTGGTCTCAACCGGCGTCTCGCGTCTTGGCGATATAGAACGCGCGGTGGACTTGCTCGGACCCGCGCGAACCACGATTCTACATTGCATCACCGCTTACCCTGCCCCCGAACACGAGTACAACCTACAGATCATTCCGCGCCTTAAAGCCCTGTTCGGCGTGGCGATCGGCGTGTCGGATCACTCGCTCGACGCGCGAATTGTTCCCGGCTGCGCGCTTGCGTGCGGTGCCGCTGCAATCGAGAAACATTTCACTCTGAATCGGAACGGAACAGGATTAGACGACCCGATCGCGCTTGGCCCCGACGAGTTTCGAACTATGACTCAGTTTCTCGAGACCTTATGCACCCACCCCCACGAGGAGCTCGAGCACCTGCTTGCCGGTGAGTTCGGGCGTCAGCGGGTTCAAGCTGCGCTCGGTGACGGAGTCAAACGCCTCGCCCCAAGCGAACGCCAAAACTACGGGCGAAGCAACCGCTCGCTCCATGCGCTCGTTGAGCTATCGGTCGGGGATCCGCTCAACAGAGAAAACTGTGCGCTGCTTCGTTCCGAACACAACCTACGCCCGGGCATCGCCCCCGAGCACTTTGACTCGGTGCTCGGGGCGCGAGTAAGCGCGGCCGTTCCGCCCGGCGAAGGTATCCGATGGGACGACCTGTTGCAGCGTGGATAGCCTTGCCCTTAGCGGTTGCGTCGCGACACCGTTGCGTCGCTACTGCTGGAGGAAGCGCCGCAGCACGGTATGCAGAATACCGCCGTTGCGGTAGTACTGCACCTCAACCGGGCTGTCGAGCCGCGCCACTACTTCGAACTGTTTCTCGCTACCGTCGGCGCCGGCCGCGCGCACGCGTAGGCGCTGCATCGGGCGCACGTCGTCGTCTACCTCGATGGTGTAGCGTTCGTCCCCGTTAAGCCCGAGGCTCTCGTAACTCTCGCCTTCGAGAAACTGTAGCGGTAGTACGCCCATACCGACGAGATTGCTCCGATGAATGCGCTCGTATGAGCGCGCAATCACGGCGCGCACCCCAAGGAGATAGGTGCCTTTCGCCGCCCAGTCGCGACTCGATCCCATGCCATACGTTTCTCCGGCGAGTACAATCGTGGGCGTCCCGTGCTCTTGGTAACGGCATGCAGCGGTGTAGATATCGGTGACCTCCCCGGTGGGAACATGCGTCGTGCAACTGCCCTCGGTTCCAGGGGCCATAAAGTTTCGGAATCTGATGTTCGCGAAAGTGCCGCGCGTCATAATGCGGTCGTTACCGCGGCGGCTGCCGTACGAATTGAAGTCTTTGACTGCGACACCCAGCCCCTGAAGGTAACGCCCGGCCGGACTGTCGGGGTCAATTGAGCCCGCCGGACTGATATGGTCGGTCGTTATGTTGTCACCGGCCATCACCAGCACATGTGCATCTTCGATCGGTGCAATACGCCCCGACTCGAGCGACATGTTCGCGAAGAACGGCGGCTCCTGGATGTACGTGCTCTCAGGGTCCCAGTCGTAGAGATCGGTGCTGCCGAGCTTGATGCGGTTCCAGTGCGGATTGGAGTCTTCCAGTCCAGTGTAGCTCTCGAGAAACGCATCACGATTGAGGGCAGAGCGAATGTACTCCATCAGTTCCTCCTCGCTCGGCCAGATATCTCGCAGGTAGACCGGTGCACCCTCGGCGTCGAACCCGAGCGGGTCGCGCTCGAGATCGAGCGCAACCGTACCCGCGAGCCCGTACGCAACCACCAACGGCGGCGATGTTAGGAAGTTCGCCTTGGTATGCGGATTGATGCGCCCCTCGAAGTTGCGATTCCCGGACAACACGCCGGCTACCACCAGATCGTGCTCCTCAACCGCGCGAGCCACAGCCGGCGGGAGTGGCCCGCTGTTCCCGATGCAGGTGGTACACCCGTAGCCCACGAGGTAGTACCCGAGCTGCTCGAGGTACTTCATCAGCCCGGTACGCGCGAGATATTCGGTTACAACCATAGAGCCCGGCGCAAAGCTCGTTTTCACGTACGGCTTCGTGCGCAGCCCACGCTCTGCCGCGTGCTTGGCAAGCAAACCGGCCGCGAGCAGCACCGAGGGGTTGCTGGTGTTGGTGCAGCTCGTGATCGCGGCGATCGCGACGTCGCCGTGCGTGAGCTCAACCTCCTCGCCGCTTTCGAGCGTAACCGTAGCTTTCTTTCCCTGCTCATCCTTCGCAACACCGAAACCACCTTGCTCGTGCGGAGCCTCGAGCGACTGTTGCCATGCATCCTTGAGCCGATTGACGTCGATGCGGTCTTGTGGGCGCTTCGGCCCGGCAACGCTCGCGGTCACATCGGCGAGATCGAGCTCGAGCACATCCTCGAACTCGGGTTCGGGGGTTGCATCGGTACGGAACACGCCCTGTGCCTCGGCGTAGCGTCGCACGGTGTCGATCAGCTCGTCGGGCCGGCCGGTGTGATGCATGTACTCGAGCGTCTGCTCATCGATCGGAAAGTACCCAACCGTAGCTCCATACTCCGGCGCCATGTTCGAGATCGTTGCCCGATCGGGCACCGTCATCGCCGAAAGCCCAGGGCCGAAGAACTCCACAAACTTCCCGACAACGCCGTGGCGGCGGAGCATCTCGGTCACACGCAGCACGAGATCGGTCGCGGTGATTCCGGGACGCAGACTTCCGGTAAGCCGGAAACCCACCACCGAAGGCGCAAGCATATAGATCGGCTGCCCGAGCATCGCCGCCTCGGCCTCGATGCCACCGACACCCCAACCCAGGATTCCGAGGCCGTTGATCATCGGCGTATGCGAATCGGTGCCTACGAGTGAGTCGAAGAACGCGACCTCGCGCTGGGCTTGCTCGCCGATCTGCACCACGCGCCCCAGGTACTCGAGATTTACCTGGTGACAGATACCGCTCGCCGGCGGCACGACCGAGAAGTTGCGGAACGCGGCCTGCCCCCATTTGAGGAACTCGTAACGTTCCCGGTTGCGCTCGAACTCCAGCTCGGCGTTGCGTTGCATCGCATCCGGTGCATTGAAAAAATCGACCTGGATCGAGTGGTCGATGACGAGGTTCACCGCCTGTTCGGGGTTGATGCGCGCCGGGTCACCACCGAGACGCTTCATCGCAGCACGCATCGCCGCGAGATCAACCACGCACGGCACGCCGGTGAAGTCTTGTAACAACACTCGCGCCGGCTTAAACGGCAATTCTATCTCACCCGGATGCTTGGGATCGTACTGTAGTAGGTTTTCGAGGTGCTCGTACGTGATCTCTTGATCGTTTACCTGGCGAAGCACGGACTCTATCAATATTTTGATTGAGAACGGCACGCGCTCGAGCCGGGGGTAGCCGCTTTCGATCAAGCGAGGGAGGCTGTAGTACGCTAACTCGCCCGATTGCGAGCTGAAACGGTCGAGATACTGCGTTATGTCGGAAATAGCACGTGTTTTCATGCAAGAACTCCTTATAGTAGTTAGATAATACTCAATCGTCGAGGTCGACTTCAAGGTAGCGAAGTGCTATAGTACGTGGGTCGTTCCTGACCAAGACCATATTGGAGGGTACCGTGGAACAAAGCCGACTGAGCAGCCTGAGTGGAAAAAGGCTTTTAGCGCTATACCGCACCATGGTGACCGCGCGTGAGATAGATCTGCTTGAAGAAAGCTATACCGGACGAGGGGAAGCGTTCTTCCACGTCTCGGGTGCCGGTCATGAAGCCACCTCGTTTCTCAATGACGCTCTCAAGCCGGACGACTACCTGCATTGCCACTACCGCGATAAAGCGCTCATGCTTGCCCGCGGCGTCTCGGCGGAGATGTTCTTTCTATCGTTGTTCAATAAGGACTCCTCGCACTCTCGAGGACGTCAAATGAATGCGCATATGAGCGCGCCCGAACTCAATATCTTGAGTCTTACCGGACCGGTTGGCAACAATGCGTTGCAGGCCGCGGGTGTTGCCCAGGTGACCAAAGAGCGCAGCGATGATGCGATCGTGCTGTGTTCGCTCGGCGACGGTATGACGCAAGAAGGCGAGGTGCTCGAGGCTATCGGACACGCGGTGCGTGAGCGCTTGCCGCTGCTTTTTCTGGTACAGGACAACAGCTTCGCCATCTCCACAATCACCGACGGCAAGACCTTCTACGATAGGCCCGACGGACAGGCCGAGGAGTTCTACGGCATCCCGATCACCCGCCTCGACGGCCACCGGCCCCACACCTGCTACGACGCGTTTGCCGAGGTAGTATCCGATATCCGTCGTCACCGCGCGCCGCGCATCATCGTGTTCGAGGTCGACCGGCTCTCGAGTCACACCAACGCCGACGATCAGCGCATGTACCGCAGCGCCGAGGAGATCAAGCACGTCTCCGACACCGGCGATCCGCTCGTCCATTTTCAGGGGTATCTTGTAGAGCGCGGCATCACCACTGAAACGCTCGAGCAGCTCTCGCTCGAGGTGCGCTCAGAGCTCGCGCCCATCGCCGAACGGGCGCAGTACAGCCCTGAGCCCGCTCCGGTGTTCGATGCGCTCAAGCCGTTGCCCGCCCGTCTCAGCGCCGCGAGCGCCGAGGAGTACCGCGGCGACCTTGCCGCGGCGCGCGAGCGCGGCGAGGAGCCGTACGTGATGCTCGGCGCCATCCGCGAGGTTCTCCGCAGCCGCCTCGAGACAGACGAGCGGGTGGTGCTTTACGGGGAAGACATCGAGGATCCTAAAGGCGATGTATTCGGCGTAACGAAGGGACTCACCACGAGCTTTCCGGGCAGAGTTCGCAACTCGCCGCTTTCGGAATCGTTGATTCTCGGCGAAAGCATCGGCGAAGCCCTAGCCGGTCGCCGCCCGGTCGCTTTCTTGCAGTTCGCGGACTTCCTTCCGATCGCGTACAATCAGATCTTCGCCGAGCTCGGGAGCATGCACTGGAGAACCGACGGCGGCTGGCAGGCGCCTGTGATCGTGATGATCACCTGCGGCGGCTATAAGCCCGGTCTCGGCCCGTTTCACGCGAGCAGTCTGGAAGCGATCGCCGCGCACACGCCCGGCGTGGACGTCATGATGCCGAGCACCGCCGGCGACGCAGCCGGGCTCCTCAACGCCGCGTTTGAGTCGGGCCGCCCTACCCTGTTCTTCTACCCCAAGAGCTGCTTAAACGAACGTGACAACGCGACAAGCCGCGACGTTGAACGCCAGCTTGTACCGCTCGGCCGTGCGCGTCGCGTGCTTGAGGGCGACGATATCGCGATGGTCGCGTACGGCAATACCGTCGGACTCTGTAGGCGAGCTGCAGCCGAACTGGCCGAACACGGCATCTCCACCGAGTTGCTCGACCTACGATCGATCCAACCCTGGGACATCGAGACCGTGTGTAGCGCAGCCGAGCGCACCGGGCGCCTGATCGTCGCGCACGAAGATAATCACAGCGCCGGTGTCGGCGCCGAGGTACTGGCCACGGTTGCCGAACGCGTGTCGCGCCCGGTTGCGATGCGGCGTGTCACACGTGCCGACACCTACGTCCCGTGCAACTTCCAAAACCAGCTCGAGGTTCTGCCGAGTTACAAACGGATACTCGAAACCGCGGTGGAACTACTCGACGGTGAAATCAGCTGGAGGCCTCCTGCAGCGCGGGAGAAGGGCGTCTACTACCTCGAAGCCATCGGCTCGAGCCCGTCCGATGAGTCGATCACCGTGGTTGAGTGGCAGATAGCGCCGGGAGATGAGGTCACAAGCGGTCAGATCGTCGCCGAGCTCGAGGCCGACAAAGCAGCGGTGGAACTCAAGTCATCGGTCGCCGGAACCGTCGAGGAACTGCTGGTAGCTCAGGGCGACATCGTCAAGGTCGGAACCCCTATCGCGAAACTCAAGACCGCTGCAGCCGAGAACTCCGGGCGTGAGCACCTTAAGCCGATCACCCGCGAGGATCCCGGCACTCCTATCATCAGCGAGCTCAAGGTCGCACAGGGCCAAGGCGTGCGCGTCAGTGCACCGGCCGTGCACAACTCGAAACGCGCGGAAACCGCCGGGTATCCTCTAATACTGGGCGTAACCGGTGCGAAAGGCAGCCGCGTGGTGACCAACGAAGAGATCTCGCAGATGTGCCCCACCTGGTCGCCCGAAGACATCCTAAAACGGACCGGGATAGAGACGCGGCCATGGGTTACCGAGGACGAGAACGCACTGACACTCGCCGAGCGTGCGGCACGCAAGCTGCTCACCGAGCAGCGACTCGCGGTCGAGCAGATAGACGCCATTATCTGTACCACCGGCACCCCCATCTACAACACTCCCTCTATGGCGGCGCTGCTCCATAATCGTCTCGGGGGCGAAAACGACGAGTTTCTCGCGCCGGCCTACGATATCAACGCTGCGTGCTCCGGCTACCTCTACGGCCTGCAGTCGGCGTACGACTACCTGCAGAGTCGTCCCGAAGACCGTATCCTGCTGGTGACAACCGAGGTGCTGTCTCCCCGACTCGATACCTCCGATCCGGCCACAGCGCCGATCTTCGGAGACGCCGCGACCGCTACCCTCGTCACGCGCTCCGCCTCAGGGTCGGGAGCGGCTCCGGCGCTACGTGTGTTCCGTCCCAGCTTAGCAGCGCAAGGAGAACCCGGGCAGATCCTCTGCGTTCCGAGCGGCGGAGACGGGCAGTACGTCTCGATGGACGGACCGGCGGTTTTCCAAGAAGCCGTCAAGCAGATGATGCGCATGCTGGAGCTTGCTTGTGTCGAGGCCGGGATACGCCCAAGCGAGTTGGACCTGATGGTCCCGCACCAAGCAAATCAGCGAATTATCAACGCGATTCGTCAGCGGCT
>SLBH01000372.1 GCA_007126415.1 Spirochaetales bacterium | reverse complement strand
GCCAGATCGAGGCAGCGCGTATCGCGATGACGCGTCACATCAAACGTGGCGGTAAGGTCTGGATTCGCCTGTTTCCCGACATTCCGTATACCAAGAAGCCTGCGGAGACGCGCATGGGTAAGGGAAAAGGAAATCCGGAACACTGGGTAGCAGCCGCGCGTGTAGGCAGTGTGATGTTTGAGCTGTCCGGGGTGAACGAAAAGCTCGCGCACGAGGCACTCGAGCTTGCCGCGAGTAAGCTACCGGTTCGGGCGAAAGTGGTCTCTTGGGAGGGTGCGTAATGCGAAACTCTTTTAAGGATTTAACGTTCGAGGAACTGGTTGCGAAGCGCGAGGAGTTGAACAAGAAGTACCTGGATGTACGGTTCAACGCGGTTATCGGACATCTGGACAATCAGTTGGAAAAGCGTACGTTGCGACGACAGATTGCGCGGTTGAATACGCTCATATATAACCACCCTGAAGTTACGCAGCAGGGACAGTAGGAGTTTCTCGTGGAGACACAAGCAAACGCGCAACCGAACACAAAGCGAAAGAGAATTTTCACCGGCGTTGTTGTCAGCGATAAGATGGATAAAACCATTGTCGTTGCGATCACCAAACGCGCGGTACATCGTTTGTACAAGAAGTACGTTACGAGCACCAAGAAGGTGAAGGCTCACGACGGTGAGAACCAGGCGCGGGTGGGCGATCGGGTCCGAGTGATGGAAGCTCGACCGGTTAGCAAGGACAAAAGCTGGCGCCTTTTGGAAATCGTCGAGCGCGCGAAGTAGAGGTGTGAACGATGATACAGATGAACTCGTATCTGAACGTCGCTGATAACAGCGGTGCTAAGAAGGTGCAGTGTATAAAGGTCCTTGGGGGCAGCAAGCGTACCTCGGCAGGAATCGGAGACTTAGTGGTAGTCGCGGTGAAGAATGCCATTCCGAACGCGCCGGTCAAGAAGGGTAACGTCGAGCGAGCGGTGATCGTGCGCTGCCGTAAAGAGCACCGCCGGCCCGACGGAACGTATATCCGGTTTGACGACAACGCATGCGTCATCCTTGATGGAACGAGCAACCCGAAGGGGAAACGCATCTTCGGGCCGGTGGCGCGGGAGCTTCGTGAAGGTGGCTTCATGAAGATCGTGTCGCTCGCGCCTGAGGTATTGTGAGGAGGTTCGCCGTGAAAAAGAACAACACAACGGCGGCATCGCATCACCGCAAGAAGTACAAGGTGCACGAGGACGATCAAGTCAAGGTGATCGCGGGTAAGGACAAAGGAAAGATCGGTAAGATCCTCCGTGTCGACCGCAAAAAGGATCGCGTCCTCGTAGAAGGCGTCAACATCGTGAAGAAAGCGATGAAGAAGCGCAGTCAGAATGATCGAGGCGGCATTGTAGAGATAGAAGCGCCGATTCACATCTCGAATGTTGCGGTGGTCACCAAGTCCGGGAGTTCTACGCGAGTAGGATATCGGGTTGAAAACGGTAAGAAGCAGCGGATAGCGCGCAAGACTGGAGAGGCATTGTAATGGCGGAGAAGCAGCAAGCTGAAAAACAGCAAACCTACGTACCGCCGCTGCGTCGGATGTATCTCGACAAGATCAAGCCCGAGATGATGCAGGAGTTTCAGTATGGGACTCCAATGCAGGTTCCAAGGCTTGACAAGGTCGTGATCAGCATGGGCGTGGGAGAGGCGATTCAGAACAAGAAGGCGCTCGATTCGGCCGTGCAGGAGCTGTCTCTTATCGCTGGGCAACGTGCAGTGAAGACCAAAGCGCGAAAGTCGATTGCAAACTTTAAGGTTCGGCAAGGGTACGAGATCGGCGCGAAGGTTACACTGCGGGGCAACCGGATGTTCGAGTTTCTCGGGCGTTTAATCGATGTTGCGCTGCCGCGCGTTAAAGACTTTCGGGGCGTGAACCCGAACGCGTTCGACGGACACGGCAACTTTTCGATGGGCGTCAACGAGCAGATCATTTTCCCGGAGATTGATTACGACAAGATCGATCAAATCACCGGTATGAATATTGCGATCGTTACGACCGCGGAAACGGATCAAGAGGCAAAGAGCTTGCTGACGAAGTTCGGTGTTCCGTTCAGCAAGTAAAGCGAGGATACCATGGCGAAAAAATCGATGATAGTGAAGGCGCAGAAGAAGCCCAAGTACTCGACCAGGAAGGTTAATCGCTGTCGCATTTGCGGAAGGCCGCGCGGGTACATGCGCAAGTTCGAGATGTGCAGGGTTTGTTTTCGGAAACTCGCCAGTGAAGGTCTGATTCCCGGCGTAACGAAATCGAGCTGGTAGTAGGGGGAGTAATAGTAATGAGCGTATCTGATCCGTTAGCTGATATGCTGACCAAGATCCGCAACGCAAGCAGCGCGCGGTTCGAGAAGGTGGATATCCCTACGTCGAAGTTGAAGCTCGAAGTTGTGAAGATCTTGAAGAACGAAGGTTATATCAAGAACTTCAAGAAAGTTAGCCAGGATTCTTTCTCAGTGATTCGAGTTTTCTTGAAGTACGACGATGAGCGCGCACCGGTTATACAGGGGATCGAGAAGATCTCGAAACCGGGAAGGCGGGTTTACGCAGGATATCGAACGATGCCGAGGATCTACAATGGGTTCGGAACCTTGATTGTTTCGACCTCCGCCGGTGTGACCACGGGCCGCAAAGCTCGTGAGCGCAAAGTCGGCGGTGAGCTGTTGTGCTCGGTCTGGTAGTAGGGGAAGGCTTATGTCGCGGGTAGGAAAACTTCCGGTTTCAATTCCGGAGAACGTTAAGCTCGAGATCGATGCCGGTCGCATTCAGGTAGAAGGCCCAAAGGGTAAGCTAAGCCAGGATTACTGCCCCGAGGTGCGCTTCGAACAGAACGACGGCAGGTGCAGCGTGGTTAGAACCGCCGAGACGAAGCGGGCGCGCGCTATGCACGGTTTGTATCGACAGCTTCTGTTCAACATGGTGCACGGTGTTAGTCAGGGGTTCCGCAAGGAGCTACAGATAACCGGTGTTGGTTACCGCGCGGAGCGCAAGGGCGACGCAGTGGTGCTTAACCTCGGATACTCGAATCCAATTGAGTATCGAGTGCCGGAAGGCGTCGAGATCGTATGCGAGACACCGAACAAGGTAGTCGTAAGCGGCGTCGACAAGCAACAAGTCGGACAGGTTGCGTCCGAGCTGCGGTCGTTGCGGCCACCCGAGCCCTACAAGGGTAAGGGGGTCAAGTACGCCGACGAGACGGTGCGCCGCAAGGTCGGTAAGTCGGGTGTGAAATAGGGTGATGGAAACATGAAGAGAATACTCGAACGGAACAGAAGGCGTAAGCGACGCAAGATGCGCGTCCGGCGCAAGATCTCCGGCACCGCCGCACGGCCGCGCTTGAGTGTGTTCAAGAGCAATCGGCACGTGTACGTTCAAGCGATCGACGACGAGGCCGGCAAGACCTTGCTGGCGGTCTCGAGCATGCACGGCGAGTCGAAGGGGCTTCGAGCGCGCGTAGATGACGCAGAGAAGCTGGGGAAAACGCTCGGAGAGAAGATGAAGTCTGCCTCGATCGAGGAAGCGGTCTTCGATCGAAACGGTAATCTGTACCACGGGGTGGTCAAGGCCGTAGCAGAAGGCGCCCGCAAGGCCGGCGTGAAACTGTAGGGGGTTGTTCGTGGAACATACTCAAGATAAAGAGTTCACCGAGAAGCTTGTAAAGCTGAACCGAGTCGCTAAGGTCGTAAAGGGCGGTCGCAGGTTTTCGTTCTCGGCGCTGGTAGTGGTCGGCGATAAGGCGGGCACTGTCGGGTACGGGTTCGGCAAGGCTAACGACGTCGCCGAAGCAATACGCAAAGGCGTGGATAAAGCGAAGCGAAATACCGTACGGGTTCCGCTAAAGAAAGAGACAATCCCGCATGAGATCAAAGGCGAGTTTAAGAGCGCGCAGGTGCTGATGCGACCCGGTGCTCCCGGAACCGGGATTATTGCCGGAGGGCCGGTTCGCGCGGTCATGGAGATGGGCGGAATCAACGACGTCCTATGTAAGTCGCACGGTTCTCAGAACGCGCTCAATATCGTGAAGGCGGTGTTTGAAGGGCTCAACGGACTGATGGACGCGCGCGTTGTGAGCAAGAACCGCGGGAAGACGCTTCAGGAGATGTGGGGTTAACACTATGAAGTTGCGAATAACGCTTGTCAAAAGCCCAATCGGCTGCAAGCCGAAGCATCGGCGCACCGTTCGCGCGCTCGGCCTACGCCGAATGCACAAAACGGTGGAGCTCGAGGCCGGCGACTCGATTCGCGGCATGGTGCGGGCCGTGTCTCACCTAGTACGCACCGAGGAGATGTAACCCGATGGAGTTAAAGGCACCGATTGGAGCTACGCGAAAGCGAAGAATAAAAGGGCGCGGAGCGGGCAGCGGTAACGGCAAGACCGCAGGCCGTGGTCATAAGGGTCAGAACGCACGCTCAGGCGGTGGAGTACGTGCCGGGTTTGAGGGCGGGCAGATGCCGCTCTACAGGCGCGTAGCGCGGCGGGGCTTCTCGAACTATCCGTTCAAACGCGATGTAATACCGGTGAGCGTTGCGACGCTCGGCCGGCATTTCGAGAGCGGTGATACCGTTACGCTTGAGACGCTCAAAGCGAAGCGTTTGGTCCGTCGTAACGCCCGATACGCGAAGGTGCTGTCGGACGGAAAGCTCGAGAAGAAACTGACGATCAGCGGGCTCGCTGTTTCAGCGACCGCACGTGAGAAGATCGAAGCTGCCGGTGGGACGATCCAGGCGGCTGAAGAGGCAAGTGAACCGCGGGAAGATGTGAACAATGGCTAGTAATCCGCTTGCGGACATCTTTAGAATACGCGACCTGCGCGAGCGTATCTTGTTTACGCTCTCGATGTTGCTGATTTTTAGACTCGGGGCGACGATTCCGATTCCGGGCATCAACGTTAACGTGGTGCGGACGTATTTCCTGACTGAAGGAGCCGGGGCGGGTGTTTCCATCACCGACTACCTCGACTTCTTCGCCGGAGGGGCGTTCTCACGGTTTTCGATCTTCATGCTCGGGATCATGCCGTACATCTCGATGTCGATCATCATGCAGCTTATGGTGGTGGTATTTCCGAGCTTGAAGCGCATCTCGCAGGAAGAAGGCGGGCGCAAGCGGATTCAGAAGTATACGCGGTACGGCACGATCGTTGTCTGTATTATTCAGTCGCTCGCGGTGACGGTGTACGCCGACAGCATCCCGGATGCGATCGCGATCTCACGGACAGCGTATATTTTTGTTTCGATGCTGAGCGTAACGGCCGGCACGGTGTTTCTGATGTGGATCGGAGAGCAAATCAATCAGCGGGGTATCGGTAACGGCATCTCGTTGCTGATATTCGCCGGAATTGTGGCGCAGTTGCCGGGTGGTTTCTGGATTCTGATTCAGAGCATTCAGCAGGGTGACTTGAACCCCGTGTTCGTGATTGTTGTCCTCGTGATGTTCGTTGTTGTGGTTGCACTCGTCATCTACGAGCAGCGCGGGCAGCGTAAGATCCCGGTGCACTACGCGAAACGGGTGGTCGGTCGGCGAATGTATGGAGCACAGAACACCTACGTTCCGTTTAAGATCAACCCTTCGGGCGTTATCCCGGTAATTTTTGCGGCGTCGGTCATGACGTTTCCGTTGCAGATTGCTCAGGGACTCGGTCCGGGGGTCCGGTGGCTGCAGACAATCGCGTTTTGGTTGCGGCCGGACGGACCGATGTATATCGTTATGTACACCCTGCTGATCGTGTTCTTTGCGTATTTTTATACGCAAGTGACGCTCAATCCTACCGAGATCGCGAAGAATATTCGTGAAAACGGGGGCTCGATACCTGGGATTCGCTCCGAGAAGATGGAGGAGTACTTCACCAGGGTGCTGAATCGTATCATCCTGCCCGGCGCGTTGTTTCTGGCGTTTATCGCGATTATTCCGACGCTCGTGCAGCAGTTGTTCGATTTTCCGATGGAAGTTGCGTTCTTGATGGGAGGCACTTCGCTGCTGATTATGGTTGGTGTAGATCTCGATTTGATGTCTCAGATTGAAGGACATCTGCGTATGCACCATCACGACGGACTGACTAAGAAGGGACGCATTCGATCGCGGAACCTGTAATAGGGGGCATGGAAAATGAAGGTAAGAGCGAGTGTGAAGCGCATCTGCGAGCGCTGCAAAGTGATACGGCGCAACGGGGTGATCCGAATCGTGTGCTCGAATCCGAAGCACAAGCAGAGGCAGAAGTAACAGGGGGATTGAATGGCGCGTATAGCCGGCGTAGACTTGCCGAACAAACACGTAAATATTGCATTAACCTATATCTTCGGTATCGGGCACTCATCCGCAGACGAGATCTGCCGTAAGGCCGAGATAGATACCGCTAAGCGTATCAACGATCTCGAGCCCGACGAGATTAACAAGCTTCGAAGTGTCATCGAAAACGAGTACGTCGTGGAAGGCCGGCTACGGACCGAGGTTTCGCTGAACATCAAGAGGCTGATGGATATCGGGTGCAACCGCGGGCTTCGGCACCGCAAAGGACTCCCGGTGCGCGGACAGCGCACACGAACGAACGCGCGAACCCGCAAAGGTAAGCGAAAGACGGTCGCCGGAAAGAAGAAGTAGGTTAAGGAGTTCTACGTGGCAAAAGTAGTACGCAAACGAAGAGATAAGAAATCAGTATTTGAAGGGGTGGTGTACATTCAAGCAACCTTCAACAACACGATCGTCACGATTACCGATACCGTTGGGAACGTGCTTTCGTGGTCCAGCGCCGGCTCGCTGGGGTTCAAGGGTGCTAAGAAGTCCACACCGTACGCGGCACAAACCACGGCCGAAACCGCTGCTCAGAAGGCGATGGATTACGGGTTGCGGGAGGTGCATGTGCTGGTTAAAGGCCCGGGAGTTGGGCGTGAATCGGCGATTCGATCGCTCGGTGGCCTGGGGCTGCGCGTGAGGAGCATTAAAGATATCACGCCGATTCCGCACAACGGGTGTCGCCCCCGAAAGAGTAGGCGTGTCTAACGTAAGGAAGGGATTGCATGGCGCGAAAGAACCTTTTAAAGGGATTCAAGAAGCCGAAAGGGATCACATTTGAACATAGTGAAGTTTCCGCTGGTTACGGGAAGTTCATAGCGTACCCGTTCGAGCGCGGTTACGGCACTACAATTGGAAATTCCTTGCGGCGGATCCTGCTCTCTTCCATCCAAGGATATGCGATCACCGCGCTGCGAATTACCAGTTACGACGCTGACGGTAACGCGCACGTCCTGTCGAGCGAGTATGAGTCGATTCCGGAGGTCGTTGAAGACACACCGGATATCATCAATCAGCTGAAGCAGTTGCAGATCAAGCTCGATGGCGGCGTAGAGCAGAAGACCGTGATGGTGGAGCTCAAGGGGCCGAAGACGGTAAAGGCTGCGGACCTCGCGGGGGAGACAGGGTTCAATATTGAGAACCCGGACCTCTATATCATGTCTATTATGGAGAGTGCTCACCTTGAGCTGGAGCTCCAGATAGACTTAGGACGCGGGTATGTTCCGGCTGAGGTAAACGAGAAGTACATCGAGGTTATTGGAACCATACCGATCGATGCCATATTCTCGCCGGTTACGAGGGCCCGCTATGAGGTAGAGGATACGCGCGTCGGACATCGATCGGACTATGACAAGCTGTTGTTCGAGCTCTGGACCGACGGGACGGTGAGCCCCGAGGATGCGATCGCCGAGGCTGCGAAAATAGCGAAGGATCACTTCACAATCTTCATTAACTTTGATGAGGACGAGATCGATAGCGACGAAGATATCGATGAGGAAGAGGAACGAGTCCGGAAACTGCTCGAAACACCGGTTGAGGAGCTCGAGCTCTCGGTGCGATCGAGTAACTGCTTGAAGAACGCGAACATCCGCAGCATAGGAGACCTCACGAGCAAGACCGAAGAGGATATCTCTCGAACGCGCAACTTCGGAAAAAAATCGCTGCTCGAGATTAAAGAGAAGCTCAAGGAGTGGGATCTGAGTCTCGGCATGACCGATTACAGTCAGCTAAGAAACTCGGTTCGCATGCAGAAGCAAAAAGAGAAGCTTCGCGCGCAAGAGGCCGGAGAGGCCGGAGAGGCTACCGAGAACGAGACCGAGAACGAGAACGAGGCTAAGGACGGCAACGATGAAGCATAAAATTGGGTACAACCGACTAGGACGTAAGGCAAGTCATCGTAAGGCGTTGCATCGCAACATGGTCACGTCGTTGTTTCGGTACGAGCGCATCAGAACCACGAAAGCGAAGGCCGGCGAGGTTCGTCGGACGGCCGAGAAGATGATTACGCGGGCAAAGACCGACTCGGTTCACAATCGCAGGATGATCGCGCGCTCAATCGGCGATAAGGCGGTTCTTGCGAAACTCTTCACCGAGATTGCACCTCGAAATCGAAACCGTAACGGTGGATACACGCGAGTTCTGAAACTCGGCAACCGCTTGAATGACGCGAGCGAAATGGTTATTCTAGAGTTAGTTGCGCTTGCGGAAAACGAAGATTCCGGCGCACAAAAGAAAAAGAGCAAGAAAGCGGGCGCCACGGAGACAAAAGGCTCAGCTGAGGGCGAGCAAGAAGAGCAATCCGATGTAGCCGAGTAGGTGATTAATTCTTTCGCCTCCCGCTGCCGATCTTGTTTAAAAAAGTGCTGGAGGCGTAGCGGTTCTCGATGAGTTCCGTACAAAAGACTGCGTTAAGTTTACTGAT
>SLBH01000283.1 GCA_007126415.1 Spirochaetales bacterium | reverse complement strand
GGCGCATAGAGATATTTCCGCAATAGCGTGACAGAGCGACCAAGCGGCCAACAGAGAAGGAAATCATGGCTACGTACTACTTGAACATCGGGCTTACTTACATGGTAATTGGGTTTGGGATAACCTTGTGGTTCTATTATGTGCTGCGCAGGCCGTTTCTCGGGCGGTTCTGGGGCGCATTGGTTCTGGGTCTCGTTGGGGCATTCCTCGGAGGCGTGGTAGACTTTTACTTCGAGGGCGTGATCCAGCGGCTGGCCAATCTTAATAACGTAAACATCTTTCCGCCGTTGATCACATCCTTCGTACTGATGTGGGTGTTCTCAAGCGTGAGCGGTTCGGAACGGTAGAACAAGGTAGAACAAATAGTAGGAGTGTGTCGCACGGAACGAGCCGCGCTTCTGTACTTCTTCTACTTCCGATAATACATATTCGGTCTACTAAGATTGGTCTACTTGTGTAGTTGATGGTGATGTTTATGGTGATGTTTGGGGAAGGATATGCGCGAACGAAAGAACAGAAGCAATCAAGATAACGCCGGCGCCGCCCTCGGCGGCGATACGGGCACCCCGGGCGCTACCGGGACCGGGCGAGTTACAAAGACACCGCTGGAGCCGCTGAAGCGCCTGGAGGCGCCTACCGACAAGGCGTACAACGAGGAGCCCGCGGTCGAGGCGTTCAGAAAACTATACCGCATCATAAGAATTCTCAGGGCGCCGGACGGCTGCCCATGGGACCGCGAGCAGACTCCGGAGAGTATGAAAGAGAGCTTGGTAGAGGAAGCCTACGAGGTAGTCGGAGCCTTCCTGGATCAAGACTATGCCGAGGTTCGCGAGGAGTTGGGCGACACCGTACTGGTTGCGACGATGATCTCTTACATGCTCGAGCAAGCGGGAAGCGGCACTGTTTCGGGAGTGCTCGAATCGGTTTCGGAGAAGCTGGTAAGGCGACATCCTCACGTTTTCGGCGAGGACGCCGGCTCTATGGGCAGCGCCGAGGTACTGCGTCAGTGGGATGATATCAAAGCCTCGGAGGGCAAAAAGCGACGGTCGAGGCTGGAGCATGGGAAGACTCGCGGGTTACCCCCGCTCTCTCGCGCGGTGAAGCTTCAGAAGAAAGCGTCGAAGCTTGGGTTCGACTGGGACCGCAGCGAACCGGTGTTCGAGAAGGTTTCCGAGGAGTTGATTGAGCTACGAAGCGCGTACGAGGCAGGCGACCATGACGGCGCCGAGCGCGAGCTCGGCGACCTGCTGTTCAGCGTTGCAAACCTTGCGCGGCTGCTCAAGCATGATCCCTCGGTGGCACTGCACGCCGGGAACGAGAAGTTTGTAGAGCGGTTCGAGCATGTCGCCGGAGAGATGGAGAAGCGCGGGATCCCGATGGACGGCGATAACCTTGCAGAGATGGAGTTGTTGTGGCAGGCCGCTAAGGAGGAACAGGCCGCTAAGGAGCAGCTAGCCGCCGAGCGGCAGGATCGAGATAGCGCAGAGTCCGATATCACACAAAGCTGAGGGATTCGGGCGCCCTACTCGCTTCCGCCTACCCCTCGAGTTCGAATCCTTCCTGCTGTTGTTGGTACTCTTCCTCGGGTACATCCGGGGGTTGGTCTTGTTCCTCGGCTCGGAGCCACCAGCTGAGGCCCAGCGAATTGAGCGATTCCTCGTAGGTTTGACCGGTAAAGATCCCGTGCATAATTACGTTTGACGCGCGCGGCGCCCACCATTCCCATTCATTAGCACCGTCGACCATAACGACCAATACAACCTTGTCCTCGGGATCCTCGGCGTTGTACGGCCCGTACGACACGAACCATGAGTGTAGCTCATCGGGACGCCCGGTCTCACCGGTGCCGGTCTTGCCGGCGAGATCTACGGCTCGGGTAGTGATAACCGGCCGAGGCGTTCCGTGCTCGACTGCGCCTCGTAGCCCTTCTCTCAGCTTGGAGAAGGTCTCGGAGCTGATATCCGCGGTTCGGAGAACCTCCGGCTGTACGTTGTGGATGATCTGTCCGGTCTCCTGGTCACGAACCTCGCTCAAAACGTGCGGGCGGTAAATGACGCCGTCGTTGACAACCATCGCCATAGCGTTCGCGAGTTGTAGCGGCGTGACCTCGATGAAACCCTGTCCAATCGAGAGATTGATTGTGTCCCCCCCAACCCACGGTGATCCGAAGCGGGCCTGTTTCCATTCCGGAGTGGGCACCAATCCGGGCACCTCGCCGGGAAGGTCTATACCGGTACGTTCGCCGAATCCGAACTGCTTTGCGTAATCGATAATGATGTCCTCTCCGAGGTAATCATGGCCCATGGTATAGTAAAAGACGTTGCAGGACTGAGCGAGCGCTTCGGGTAATGTAAGCGCTCCGTGGCCGTACTCCTGCCAACAGTTGAAGGTTCGGTTCCCAAATCGTCGCGAGCCGCGACAGGTAACGGTCTGGTCGGTTGGAAAGGCGTCTTCCTCGAGCACCGCAGCGGTCATGATCATCTTAAAGGTGGAGGCCGGTACCGCGGCCGATTGTATCGCTCGGTTCAAGAACGGCGCACGTGCGTCGATCGAGAGACTACGAAAACTCTCGGAGCGTCCGCGATCCAGAAACAGGTTGGGATCGTAGTAGGGATACGACGCCATCGCGAGGATCTCTCCGGTGTGCGGGCGCAGCGCAACGACCGATCCGGTTCTGTTTCCTAGGGTCCGCTCGGCAAGCTTCTGAATGTGGCGGTCTATGGTCAAGACGAGACTCTCGCCGAGTTCAGGCTCGATCGGGTCGAGCTCGGTTTCACCTACCTCGCGGCCGCGCGCATCCACCTTCAGAAAGCGCCTGCCGTCTTCCCCGCGCAGCATCTCGTCGTACTGCTGCTCGATCCCGGCCTTGCCGAGTATTGAGTTGGCGGTGTAGCCGCGGTTGTACAAGACCTGCAGCTCCTCGGTGGTGATCTGACCTACGTAACCAAGGGTATGCGCAAGCGAGTTCGTCATGGTGTACTGTCGAACCGGCGTATTGCGCCAACTGACACCCGGGTAGCGTTCGTTGTTTTCGGCGATGTAACTGATTGTCTCGAACGAAACCGCGGTATCGACCTCAACCGCCTGATACGTGTTGTAACGGCGCGGTGGAATGCGCTGCTCCAAGCGCGACGGCGGGATATCGAGCGCCTCGGCGACGCGTTGGAATACCTCATCGTGCATGCCACGCGGGATATTTGCGGGGTTGATCTCCACGACGAAAGAGTCGACGTTGGTGACGAGCGGAGTATCGTAGTGGCGATCGAAAACCTGACCGCGCGGCGCCGGAATCAGCGAGCTGCGACGCGTGACCTGCTCGGCTCGCAGTGCATAGATATAGCCGTCAATGATCTGGAGCGAGAACAAATAACCCAGATATAGAACAACGAGCAACGCAATGACTCCACCGAACGCAATGATGCGTTCGCGCGGTATCCGACGATTGTTCGGCGATTGGGTCATGGCTTACGCAAATCCTCCCCGTTCAGCCTCTACAAGCGGAGGCACGAAACGCAGCAGAGCAAAGATCGGCGGTGCGAGGAGCGCATTGTACGCCAACTCAACCGCGAAGCGGGTGCTGAGAACACCGGAGAACGCGGGCTCGATACGAAATACCGCAACCAGTGTAGACGCCATCAAACCCTGCATGAGCGTCGCGATGAATACCATCAGAATCGGCAGAAATATAGGGTCTAGAAAGGTCTTCCCGTGTGTCTTGCCCACAAGGTAGCCGATCAAGGTCTTGCTGAAAGCGTGAAACCCAATTGGCGATAGACTGAGGAGATCCTGTGCGACACCGGCACCGAACCCGGTGAGCTCACCGACAAGGCTGCCCTTCTTGTTCGCGAGAAATACCACCACGATCAGCGCAACATCCGGAACTACGCCGGTGATCGCAATTCCGTGCAGCACGTTGCTCTGTAGCACGGCAAATCCGATCGCTATAATCGTACCATATATCATAGCAGCCGACATTTCAGCCTACCTTCTTCCGTGTGTGCGTATGGCTCACGTGTCTTCCGGCGCGAGCACAAAGACATACTCTAAGCGCGAAAAATTAATCAGCGGTGTGATCTCGATCTCCAGCGAGGTCTCGTACGCTCGTGACTGGACCGCCTCTACCGTTCCAACTTGGATCTCGGGAGGATACACCGAACTCATGCCTGAGGTTACGATCATGTTGCCGTACCCTATCTCGTCACGGGCCGAGTCGGGCACGTAGCGCATCACGATGGTATTGCTGCCGATTCCGCCACCCTGAATCAAACCGTCGTAGCGCGACTCCCGCAGACGGGCGGCGACGTAGGAGGAACTGTCGAAGATCGGTTTTACCGTTGCGGTCCTCCGGGTTACATCCTTGACGCGTCCCACTAAGCCTTGGCGTCCGTCCTGCACCGCGATCACCGGCATGCCCGTCTGAACGCCGTCTCGCGAGCCGCGGTTGAGTGTTATTGTGGAGAAGAAATTGCCCGGGTCGCGAGCTATGACTCGTGCGGGAACGTTTTCGTAGGTCAACTCCTGCGAGAATCCAAGCGTCTCTCGCAGCGCTTGAATCTCACGCTCGAGGTCTTGGATATCGCGTTCGATCGCTTCGTACTCGCGCAGGCGCTCGAGGAGATCTTCGTGCTCTTGTCGAAGTTGTCCGAGCTCGCGCACCGAGTTCACGGTACTCCCAACAAAACCTCCGAGGCCCGAAACACCCCGCTGTACCGAGCCAATCAACGACCCGAGAACTCGTACCGGTCCTCCTATACGGCCGGGGCCGCTAAGCGCGACCCCGAACAACGATATGGTGAGCAGAACCGCGAGCGTAATTGCCGCTTTGTTCGTGGAGAACCGACTCGAACCGTTCAAAGCTTATTGTAGATATGGTGGTGATCGTTCATCCCTTTTTCGTACTCGAAAAACATTCCGGCCCCGAGTACAACGCAGTTCAGCGGGTCCTCGGCACGGAAACAGGGAACACCGGTCTCGTTTGCGATGAGGTGATCGAGGCCTTTGAGCAGCGACCCTCCGCCCGTCATTACAATGCCACGCTCGACGATATCTGCCGCTAACTCCGGCGGAGTTTGACCGAGCGTTCGCTTGATCTCTTCGACAATTGCGGTAATCGGCTCTTGGAGCGCCTCGCGGACCTCCACGCTATCGATCTCTAAACGACGAGGAAGCCCGGTGATGGCGTCGGTGCCCTTGATCTCCATAGTTTCGATCTTCTTGTCGGGCGCTGCGTTGCCGATCTTACGCTTGAGCTCCTCGGCGGTACCCTCTCCTATGATGAGGTTGTGCACGGTACGGACGTGCTTGATGATCGCGTCGTCGAACTCATCGCCGCCGAGCCGAATTGCATTGGTAACCACCATGCCGCCGAGCGATATGACCGAGATCTCACTCGTACCGCCGCCGACATCACAAACCATGTGGCCTGCAGGTTCGTAGATCGGAATGCTGGCGCCGATCGCGGCGGCGAGGCTCTCCTCGATCACCTTCACCTCGCGTGCGCCTACCTTATACGCGCTTTCCTCTACCGCGCGCCGTTCAACCTCGGTAATACACGACGGAACGCCGATGACCATGCGAGGCTTTACGAGCCAACGTCTACGCAAGACCTTCGCGATGAAGTACCGTACCATCTTCTCGGTGGTCTCGAGGTCGGCGATGACCCCGTCGCGCAACGGCCGGATCGCAATGATATCGCCCGGCGTTTTCCAAAGCATGCGGCGTGCATCTTCGCCGACCGCTACGACCTTTTTCGTTCCCCTCTCAACAGCAACGACCGAAGGCTCGTTGATCACGATTCCCTTCCCACGGATGTAAACCAGCGTGTTGCAGGTTCCCAAGTCGATGCCGATGTCGGTGGAGAACGCGTTAAACATATTTCCGAACGCCATCGGGTAGCTCCCCTCCTAGTTGTTCTGCAAGCTCCGCAGCGCCTCGGTGTGCTGTGGATCAAGGCGCACCGCTTCACGCCATTGCGCCCGGGCGCGTTCACGGTCGTCCTGAGCCAGGTGCAACCTGCCACGTAGGTAGTACGCCTGCGCCGATTCTTCATTCGACTCGAGGACGTCCTCCAGCTGTTCAAGAGCTTCGTCGTAACGGCCCTCTTCAATCAGCAGTTCCGCCAGACGCAACTGGGATTGTTGAATAAGATATGAATCTTCGCTGACATCGAGCACGCGCTCAAACGCGTGCTCGGCTTCGGCAGGTTGTGCAAGCTCGATCTGCGTTTCGCCGAGTGTGAAATACAGCAGATCGTTTGGATTGTCGGCTACCGCAGCCCGCAGGCTTTCAACGGCCCGCTCGTGGCGGCCGAGGTCGGAGTAGGCAACCGCGAGATACTCCTGTGCATCGGGTGCATCAAAGCCGTGATCGAGTGCTCGTTGCATGTACTCCACCGAGAGATCGTAATAAAACGGCCCGGTGTGAAAATACGCCTTACTCAACACGTAGTACAACTCTCCCCGAAGCGCGTTTTCGTCGTGCAGCAGAGCCTTGCGCAGTGTGCGTATGCTGCCCTGCATGTACTCGAGGCGCTGTTCTTCTTCCACTTGCTCTAACCCGGAATAGAACTGGGCGAAACCGGAATACACCAAGGCGTTACGGTCCATCGGGTCCTCGCTGAGGCGGGTTTCCGCTTCGGCGATAAGCTCCTGATAACGCTGCTCGGCCCATAACTCTGCCGGGTTGCTCCGCCCGGCGGCGCGGACCAGCCCGAAAAAAAACCGATACCCACCAAACAGCACGAACGCCAGTACCGACAAAAATATCACAGAGCTTAAGATACTTCCGGCGATTACGCGGGCCGAAGGCTCTTGTTTTTCCTTTCCTTTGGATGCAAAGTTAAAGCGTGCTCTGGGGTATCTCATGCCGAGTCTGGCGCCATTAAAATATCTTTTGAACAAAAAGTCAATCTGCGGCGGGAAACGAGGAAGCGGGAAACGAGGGAGCGGAAGAGCGAAGGAACGACAGGTCTATAAGCCGGGTTCTGTACGGTACAGGTACCGTCGCCGTCATCCATCTACGGCGCGCGTTGCCGCACGCCTCGAGCGATCTACCCGCAGAGGTGCCGAGCGAGCCACTCCCTCCGCTGCTTGATCTTGCTCCCGGTAAGGTTTACCATGCCGCCCGCGGTCGCCCGCGGACCGGTGGGCTCTTACCCCACCGTTTCACCCTTGCTCCACCGAAGTGAAGCGGTCTGGTTTCTGTGGCACTTTCTGTCGCCCGTGTGGGCGCCCGGGTGTTACCCGGTACCGTGCTCTCCGGAGCCCGGACTTTCCTCCGAAGCGCCGAAGCGCTCCGGCGACGGCGCGACCTGTCGTTCCTTCGTAGCGACGCGGTTCCACGAGTGGTCGGTGTAGCTCTGCTTAGTCTACCTAGTCGAACTCGCCGCTCTCTTCCTCTTCTTCATCCTCGTCTTCGAGGTCGTCTTCCTCGAGGTCGTCGTCTTCCTCGAGTTCGTTCTCGTCTTCGTCCTCGATGTCGTCGTCGTCGGTCTCGTTGAGATCGAGCGGTTCCTCGTCGAGCACGCCCTTATCGACCTCGTCTAATCCTTCTTCCTCGGACTCTTCAAGGTCACCGGTCTCGAGTACGGCGTCGTCATCGTCGTCGAGGTCGCTCAGGCCTCCCATGAGATCGACAAGACCTTCGCTGTCGTCCTCCGGCGCGGTGAGCTCTTCATCGCCGAGGTAGAACACGATCTTGCTGCAGTACGGGCAGAACCTGATCTCGGAGCCGTCGCGGACGTCGTTGACAAACTGGTTGGGGAGAATCATCTGACAGCCGGTGCAGACTCCCTTTCGCAGCGACACGATGCCTTCGCCCTCTTTGCTTCGAATAATGCGCTCGAACTTAAACAGAAGCTCCTGATCAAGATCGGGAACGAGGTTCGTCTCCTCGGCCTCCAGTTCCTTGAGTTGCTCCTGCTTAGCCTCGGTTTCGCCCTTGATCTTGTTCTGCTCCTCGGTGAGCTCGGCTTCTTGCTGCTGAATCATCGTCTCTTCGCGCTCGAGAGAATGCGACATCTCCTGGAAGTTCTTTTCCTCGCGCTGCAGCTCCTTACGCAGTTCCTGCTCGCGCTCACCGGCCTCGCGGATCTCTTTGTCGAGCGCTTCGTACTCGCGCTGGGTCTTGATGAGATCCATCTGCTTTTCGTAGTTCTCGCGCTCACGTTCGGCTTCTTCAAGACGTAAGCGAAGGTCGGCGATCTTCTTGCGAAGCGCTTCGTATTTCTCGTTGTCTTCGATATAGGTACGCTTTAGGCGATTGAGTAGCTCGGTCTTGGTCGCGAGAGACTTCGGTAGATTGCGAATTTCGGCCTCGATCGCGAACTTCTGTGAAAGCACGTCCTGCAATGCACGCAGCTTGTCGATAACGTCATGAATCATCGGCGGAGTCTCCTGTTCTAGTTACTGGTCTAACCTACTGGTCCAACCTACTGGTCCAAATAGTCTTTTAGCTTTCGGCTGCGTTTGGGATGTCGTAAGCGACGCAACGCCTTCGCCTCAATCTGACGAATGCGCTCGCGCGTGACATTGAAGTACAGCCCCACTTCTTCAAGCGTCAGCGAGTATCCGTCCTCGAGACCGAAGCGCATCTTGAGCACTTCTTGCTCGCGCTCAGGCAGCGATGATAGCACACCTCGCAGCTGTTCTTGAAGCAGGGTGAACGCGGTTTGGTGTGCCGGATTCTCGACGTCTTTGTCCTCTATGAAATCTCCGAGGAGCGAGTCCTCTTCCTC
>SLBH01000054.1 GCA_007126415.1 Spirochaetales bacterium | reverse complement strand
ATCCGAGCGCCACGACAAACGCAATCACGTTACGAAACTTCATCACATCACTATATATCGGTGTGGTTGCGAGTTGTCTACAGCGTGTCTCCGGCGACGGAGCCATATTATGCCTTACAGCCAAAAAAGAGCAAAAGAGAGCGGTAGAAATCCTCGCTCGAAACGCATATACTAACGCTCAAAGTATATTCTCATTTGGAGGCCCGCATGGCGGAAGAATTACGAGAACCGATCGCGGCGCTGAAGTCCGAAATCCTTGACGCCTGGAGGCGTCTTTGACCCCGAACAGCTGCAACAAGAGATTCATGAGTTAGAGCAGCTCAGCGGCGACCCCAAGCTATGGGACGATCGCGCCGCGGCCGAGCGCACTATGACGCGGTTGAATCAGCTGCGAACTCGGCTCGATCCGTGGGAGAATCTCCTACACAAGATCGAAGAGCTCGAGGAACTGCTGGAGCTCGGGATCGAGGAAGGCGATCAAGAGGTTCCCGGCGAGGTGGAGCAGGGGCTCAGCGAGGCCCGAAAGACACTCGGGGAGCTGCAGCTCCGTGAGCTGTTCCAGGACGAGATAGATTACGCCGACGCCTATTTGACGGTGCACGCCGGAGCAGGTGGTACCGAAGCCTGCGACTGGGCAAACATGCTGCTGCGGATGTACCTGCGATGGTGTGAATCGGTCGGATACAAGACGCGAACACTGGACCTGCAGGAGAGCGAGGGCGGCATCAAGTCGGTAACTGTGGAGGTCTCGGGAGAGCTCGCGTTCGGCTATCTACGAGCCGAGAGCGGCATACATAGATTGGTGCGAATCTCTCCGTTTGACTCGGGAGGGCGCAGGCACACCTCGTTTGCCTCGGTCTATGTGTCGCCGGTTATCACCGACGATATAGAGGTTGAGGTCAAGCCCGACGACATCCGGGTAGACACCTACCGAGCGAGCGGCGCCGGTGGACAGCACGTCAACAAAACCGACTCCGCAGTCCGGATAACGCATTTCGAAAGCGGTATCGTGGTACAGTGTCAGAACGAGCGAAGCCAACACAAGAACCGCGACATGGCGATGAAGATCCTGCGCTCGCGCCTGTACGAGTACTATCGAGCCGAACGCGAGCGTGAGCAGGAGAAGACCGCTCTCGAGAAGAAAGAGATCGGCTGGGGGAATCAGATCCGCTCGTACGTTTTTCAACCCTACACGATGGTAAAGGATCATCGCACAAAGCATGAGACCGGCAACATTCAAGCCGTTATGGACGGCGATATCGACGGGTTCATCGAGGCTTATCTGCACGCGGGCATCACCGCTGAGTCGCCGAGCGCGTCTTCGTAGCGCCGGGCTGTCACCAACGCCGAGAAAGGAAGCCGATGTCAGCACGGGTCTTGATAATCGATGATTTACCGTTTATGCGCAAGCTGCTGCGCGAGGTGCTAACCGAAGCAGGCTTCACGGTTGTCGCTGAGGCTGCCGACGGTAGCGAGGGCGTGAGCTCTTACCGGCGCTTCGAGCCCGACCTCGTGCTTCTCGATATCACCATGCCGGTGATGGACGGACTCACTGCGCTACGGAAGATCATCGAGATTAACCCCCGCGCTCGTGTCGTGATGTGTAGCTCGCTCGGTGAGCAAGAAATGATCCTACGCGCCGTTCGGCTCGGCGCTCTAGACTTTGTGGTGAAGCCGTTTCGGCCGGAGCGGGTGGTATCGGCGCTGAGCAAGGCGCTCCGCAACCATAGCGGTGCAGCGCCCGGTTCGAACCGGCGGATGGGGTCGCGGGTCGATGGGTAGCGTTCGTATCGAAAGATTGGTGCTGCTCGGTTCGATCCTACTCGGCGCCGGTGCGCTTACCCCCAGCGGCGCCGAGGAACTCCCGGAGTTTGCGCGGCGCGATACGCTGCGGGCGGCGGTGAGCGAGTTTCAAGCGATCGGTGATGCCTCGCGCTATCACGACTTGGCCGGGGCTCTCGGGGAGCTTGTTCTGGAGCAGGTCTTGGAGATCGAGGAGCGAACGCGTAGCGAGGCCGAGCTCGCGGCTTATCGCGCCGAGCTGCAGCGCGACGCGCTCTCGGATGCACGCGCTACGGTTCGCAGGCGCAGACGGGAGCGTGACGAAGCCTTTTTCGACGCGGGCGGTCGCGAGCAGCGGCGCGATCGCGCCGAGACCGCGGCCGAGCGGCTGGCGGAGGCGAAACGCCGGCTCGAAACGCTCGAGGCGCTCAGCGCCGAGAAGATCGCCGTTGAGGCCCAAAAGCCGATCGAGTGGGCGCGCGAGTTCGCGCCTGGGATCGATCGTGACCCGCAGCGCACGCTTACGCGCGAGAACCTTGATTTGGTAATCGGTGGGGTGATCGAGCCGCTCGATCGCTATCTCTTTTTGCGGATCGAGGGACACGCGCGCGGCGTCGCCGAGCCGGTATTCGCCTCGGAGTTTGTCGCGCTGCCCGAGGAGCTGTATCCTGAACTAGAGGCCGAAACCGATCACGTTTTGACGCAGGTGCTCGGCCGGGACTGGGCGGCGGTGGCGGTTGAGACCGGTGACTCCGAGGCTCGTATCGTGATAGACGGTAGAACGGCCGGATACGGAGATCTGCATGAGCGCTTCTTGCGTCCCGGCAGCTACCGCGTTGAGGCCGTTGACCGCGCCGGGCGGCGACGAAGCGAGGTGGTCACGCTGGAGGCCGGTGAGCGTCGTGACCTGAGTCTCGTCGTTGGGCCGAGCCCGCGAACAACGGCGCAACTCAGGACCGAGCCGGCCGAGGCTAACCTCTATCTGCAGTCGCGCCGGCTCGGCCGCACACCGCTGGAGTTTGAGCTGCCGGAGCGAGATCAGCTTGCTCTCATCAGACGCGACGGCTACCTTGATTCTCGCATGGTGTTGGGCCCGCGCACCGAAGCTGAGTTCGAGCGCAGCCTGCAACCGGACACCGAGGATCAATCGGCGCGCCTGCTGGACCGCCGCAATCGCTTCTACCGGGCGTTTGGATACTTCGTGCTCTCGGTCCCGGTGACGCTCGTGCTTAACGGCGTGTACGAGAACCTCTCGAGCGCGGTGCCGCGCGACGGAGCGCCGATCGCCGGCCTGTCGAGTAGCGAGCAAGACAGAATTGCGTCCCAGCGTGAAGTTGCCTACTGGGGAGCGGTGGGGGCGTTTGGCGTCAGTGCCGGGTTGTTCGTTAATATGGGCGTGCGACTGTATCAATACATTCGTACCGGTGAAGAAGCTCATTATCGCTAATGTGAAGCTGGAGGAACGAGATGCCGAAGCGACTGGGCTCTAAGCTAAAGGAACTGTTCGGACGCAGTAAGGCCGGTGAAGAGTTTTTTGAAGAGTTGGAAGACATGCTGATCGAGGCCGATATCGGCGCCACCGTGGCGTTTGAGGTCGTCGACGAACTGCGCGCCGACGCGCGTCGATCGAAGCTCAGCAGCAAAGAGGAGCTCGCGGCTGCGCTCGGCGAGCGACTTCGCCCGTATCTCACTCGGGTGGAGTTGCCGCTGGTCGAAGACCGGCTGAACGTGTTCTTGGTGCTTGGCGTGAACGGAGTCGGGAAGACCACGACGATCGCGAAGCTCGCACAGTACTATCGCGAGCACGGGGCCGGAGAGGGAGTTTCGCTTGCGGCCGGAGATACATTCCGCGCGGCGGCGGTGGAGCAGCTCAGTCTGCACGGCAAGAAGCTTGGGTTGCGGGTCGTAAGCCAAAGCTCAGGAGCCGATCCGGGAGCGGTGATCTTCGACACCATCGAGAGTGCCAAGACGCGCGGTGAGCGGCTGGTGCTTGCGGATACCGCGGGACGCATGCATACCAAGGCGAATCTCGTGGCTGAGCTCGGTAAGGTCGACCGGATCGTACGCTCGCGGTCGCCCGGTTCAAACTACAAGAAGCTTCTCGTGATCGACGCGACAACCGGCCAGAACGGGTTGCGCCAGGCCGAGACCTTCCATGAAGCGGTCGGCGTTGATGCGGTGGTACTCGCAAAGTATGACTCCACCGCCCGCGGCGGGATTCTGGTTCCAATCGCGAAGAATCTAGGCCTCGGGTGTGCATATATCGGTACCGGCGAGAAACTCAACGATCTCGAGCCGTTCGACCCCGATCGCTATCTCACGGAGCTGGTAGGGGGGGTATGATTCGACGCGCGCGGCGTCCGTTCTCGGGTATCGCGGTGCTTGCGATTCTGCTCGCCGGAGGTGTGGTCGGTGCCGAGACGAGCTACCATCGGTCCAATGCGGCCGCGATGGTCCTCGATCGCATTGCGCCGAACGAGCGCGCCGAGCACGAGTATCACCTCGTTCGTGAGCGGCGTTCTCCCGAACTCGAGGTGCAAACCCTGTATCGCGGTGACGACGAGCTGCTGATCAAACGCCTTGAGCTTCACGACGGGCGCGTAGTTGCGGAAGAACAACACGAACATGACCGGTTACGCCTGCGCCGTGAGTTCGACGACCAAGGCCGTCTCAAGGCCGAGGAGTTCTACGAAGCGGACGAGCTGCACAAGCGCTTGGAGTATCGCTACCGTGCGCATCGGGTCGATGAGATTACCGCGCTCGACGCCGTCGACGAGCGTCTGTATCACGAGCGTTACTCGTATCGTTCCGACGGGCGCTTACGTCGCGTGCTGCGAGACGGTGCTTTTCAGGCCGAGTTTGGGTTTCTCGACGGCGTACTGCGTTCGGAGCAACACGAGTACGAGGAGCATCACACCGCGCTTCGTTACGACTCGGTGGGGCGCCTCACTCGGATCGACACCTGGCTCGGCGACCGTCATGATCGCGTACACGAGTTTCAGTACCGTTCAGACGAGCCGAACGCCGAGCTTGCGAGCGAGCGCATCATGCGCGTTCCTCACGGGGAGGAGGAGCTCTTTCGCTACCGCGTGGGTGAGCTGCTTCGGGATCGAGTGCTGCGGGTTGCCGGCGAGGTTCTCGAGCGCGACGAGTACGCGTACGACGACGACGGGCGGGTCGTGGGGGAACGGCGCTATCGTCGCGATTTTGTGCGAGCGGTGAGCTACGAGTATGACGAGGACGGTGCGCTGCGTACCGAGCGATGGGCGCGCAACGGCGAACCGGAGCTCTTGCGAGAGTATCAAAACGCGGAGCGAATGAGCGAGCTGCATTTCCGCGACGGCGCGGCGGTGCTGCGCGTTGAGTACCGCGGTGAGCAGCGTCTGCGCGAAGAGGTGCTGCGAAACGGCGAGGTTGTGCGGGTGCGAGAGTATGTTGATGAGTAAACACGGCACGTTTCGGTGGGTTGCGTTTGTTGCCGGGCGTCACTTCCGCACGCGCCGACGGGAGAAGGGCCACACCGCCTCGATCCTGTCGGTGACCGGAATTGCGGTCGGCGTTATGACCTTGGTTACGGTGCTTGCGGTTATGAACGGCTTTCAGCTGGCCACGATTCAGGACATTCTTGAGATCAACTCGTACCACCTCCGGCTTTCGGGGCTCACCGATCGTCAGGTCGAACGGTTGGAACGCATCGAGCGCAACGCGACAGCGAACGCGGTCGGCGGTATCCGCGCGGTGGTTCCGTTTCACGACGTCGAGACGATAGCTCGTGGGCGCTTTGAGCGGCCCCGCGGAGTGCTGTTGCGCGCAACCCCACCGGACCTGCTGGATCGCGATCCCGGCCTGCGTGAGCGCGTCACGATGGTGCAGGGGGCGTTTGAACTCGACCGGCCTGGAACGGTGGTGATCGGTTCGGAGCTCGCCCGTGCGATGGGGGTGCGCGTGGGAGACAGCGCGTGGTTTGTAAACCTCGCCGGTGAACGGCTCGATTGGCGTGACCCGCAGGAGACCGAACTAACGGTGGTAGGTGTCTTTCGTACCGGAACGCTGGAGTTCGACCAGTCGTGGGGCTTCATCTCGAAACACGAGGCGAGCGAGAGCTTCGGGGTTACCGAGTCGCCTGCCTGGGGAATCAAGCTACAAGACCGCTTCGCCGATCAGCGTGTGCAGGCCCGCCTGCGTGCTGTGCTCGATCTCGATGCCGGTCGGTCCGAGTCGTGGCGGAGCTATAATCGAGCGCTGTTCTCGGCGCTGCGTGTTGAGAAAACAATGTTGATGGTTCTTGTGGGACTCATCTTTATCGTTGTGGGTGTGAATATCTTTCAGTCGCTGAGGCGTAGCGTGATCGAGCGCACCGAGGAGATCGCGACGCTCAAGGCGCTTGGGGCGCCCCCGCGCAGTCTGCAAGCGGTGTTTGTGTTCGAGGGCGTGGTGATAGGCTTTCTCGGCGCAACAATCGGAACCGCAGCCGGGCTGCTGATCTCGCACAACATCGACACTGCGTTCGCGCTCGCCGAGCGCGCGGTGCTTGGAGCGCAGGGGCTGCTCGGTGCGCTGTTGCGGCCGCTCGGGATCGGAGTCTCCGGGGAGTTTTCGTTGTTCTCGCCCCAGCATTTCTACATTGATCAGGTGCCCGCCGAGGTGTTGTTTCTCGAGACCTTCGGCGTGTTCGTGTTTGCGCTCGCGTCTTCGGTTGGAGCAGCGCTGGCGGCTTCACGTCGAGCGGCACGGATCTCACCGGCGGAGGTACTGCGCTATGAATGATCGCGCGCTGATTGAACTGCAGGGAGTCGAAAAGTGGTTTCAAACCGGCGGCGAACGCCTGCGAATTCTCGCCGGAGTCGACCTGACGGTTGAGTCCGGAACCGCGGTTGCGATAACCGGCGAGAGCGGCTGCGGCAAAACGACCCTGCTCAACATTATCGGCGGGCTCGAGGCGCCGAGCGCCGGAACGGCTGTCGCGGCCGGCTATCGGCTCAACGCGGCCGACGAGAGCGAGCTCACTGATTACCGCAGGAGTGTGGTCGGTCTCGTGTTTCAGTTCCATTTTCTCCTGAAAGACTTCACGGCACTCGAGAACGTGTTGCTTCCGGCGTATATGGCGGGATGCCGCCGCGAAGCGGCTGAGAAGCGCGCGGCCGAGCTGCTGCGCGAGGTGGGCCTCGGTGAGCGTCTACAGCACTTCCCGCACCAACTGTCGGGGGGGGAGCGTCAGCGCACCGCGGTTGCACGGGCTTTGGTGAACGAGCCGCGCATCATGCTGGCCGACGAACCTACCGGGAATCTTGACGAGCAGAACTCCGAGCTTGTCGCGGATACGCTGTTCGCACTTGTGCGAAGCCGCGGTACGACGCTGCTGTTGGTCACCCACGATCGCGGGCTCGCCGAGCGGGGAGACCGCCTGCTGCGCTTAGAACGAGGTAATTTGGTCGGCGTATGAAACGCAGAGCTGTGTTGTGGATCGCACTACGCTACTTGTTTGGACGCGGCGGGCGCGAAACCGGGCGAATCATATCGGCGGTTCTCATCATCGGGCTCAGCCTGATTCCGTTGGTCGTGGTGTTACAGGTTGCCGACGGCATGATCGAAGGGATCGTCACGCGGTTCATAGAGACCGGCACCTTTCACATCCGCGCCGCCGCGCGTCGGTCGGTTGAGCAGGACGAGATCGCCGACGCGCTCGAGAGTCTCCGCGAGATCCCCGGGGTACGTTACGCCGGAGCGGAGCTTCAGGGGATGGGACTGGCCCATTCCGACCGCGGTCGCCGGGGCGTGACCTTGCGCGGCGTGCCGCCGGAGTTATGGGAGCGCGACGAAGGGTTCCGCGAGTATATAGAGGTTCGCTCCGGGGCATTCGAGCTCGACGATCCTGCCGGCGCGGTTATCGGCACCGACACCGCCGCAACTCTCGGCCTCGAGCCCGGTGACGAGTTGCGCGTTCTCACGGTGAGGCCGAGTCCGCGCGGAGGGTTCTTACCGCGCGTTACGCGTTTTACGGTACGCGGAGTCGTTACGACCGGCTACCAAGAGCTCGACCGCCTCTGGGTGTTCGTGCCGTATGATCGCGCGCGATCGATTCTCGACCGCAGTGCCGCAACCGAGTATATCGGGCTGAAGGTCGATGAGCCGCTGGCGCTTGAGAATCCCCTGTTTCGAACCGGGCACGGCATGCCGCTGCTTCGCGACGGAGAACGAGACGCGCGTGAGATCCCTGTTGCGGTGTCGTCGATTCTGGGCGCTGATTGGCGTGTCGACACCTGGTATCAGGCCGAGCGCACGCGTTATATATCGTTTCAGACCACGAAGAATCTCCTGAGCTTCATTATGTTGCTGATCGTCTGCGTCGCCGCGGTGAACATATCCTCGGCGCTGGTGCTGCTGAGTATAGAGAAACAGCATGAGATAGCGATTCTCAAGAGTGTCGGCGCAGCCCCGCGTGAGATTGCCGGCATTTTTGTGGTGTCCGGGTTCATCGCCGGGGTGCTCGGGACCGTTCTCGGTATGGCTGCGGGCATGCTGATCGCAGTGAATATAAACGAAATCATGGCGGCGCTCGAGCGTATGATTAACGCCTTCCAAGCCGGCGCCGGCCTTATCGCGGTTCCATTCGGCGGCGTTGAGCCGGCACCGCTTGAGATTCTGAGCGCCGAGTTCTACCTCGAGCGGATACCGATTCGGCTCGCGTTTCCGGAGCTGTTTGCAGCGGCGTTGGCCGCTATCCTGATTGCAACTGCGGCCTCGCTGATACCGGCCCGCCGTGCCGCCGCCACGCGCCCGCTCGAGGTCATGCGACGTCACTAACCGGTGCGGCACCTTCGCCCGCCAAGCCTGATAGCGAACGGCTAAGCAGTGCATCGGGGACGGGCCTTTTCAAAACCTCAGTTTCGTCCTATGAATAAGAGTATGACGTGTATAGCGTGCGGGCATCAAACCGCCCAGCTCAAGGTAGCCAAAACGGTCGGGCATCTTCGCGAGGATCTGT
>SLBH01000124.1 GCA_007126415.1 Spirochaetales bacterium | reverse complement strand
TTCCGGCCGTTATCATCCCGATCGGAGTTGGCCTTGGACTGCCGTCCTTGCTCGACGGGGTGGCGTTCAAAGTACTGGTGGTTCTGTCGGTTATGCCGGTCGCCTTCAACGCGCTTATTCCACCGGTGGTCTACGAGTTCGATCTCGATCTTGCCAACTCTGCGTGGGTAGTTACGACTCTTGCGATAATCCCGCTGCTTCCGGTGCTTTACGTGCTGCTAATGTTGCAGTGACCGCTGAGATCCGGTAAGAGGCGGACAGCCCGGAATCGATGCGGGCTGTCCGTGTTGCCTATTGTCGTCTGCTTGCGATCTTCCGGGCAGCGCTGTCCCAGCCTTGAACAAACATCTCGCGAAAATGCTGCACCGGGCCGAACTCGGCGAATTCCTCCGCCGATAGGCCGTCCTCACAGTAAGCGCTGCGAAACGCCGGTACCTTCGCAAGCAATTCCTCCACCACTGCCTCAGGGGCGGGGTTAAACATGCGCCAGATTACAGGGGGATTGCTCTTGATCAGTTCGGCGGCTGCCCGCTGCCAGTTGATTGTAATGTGCAGGTCACCACCGACCAACTCGGTGAAATGGTGCAATCCGCGTGCTCCGCCGCCGAGAAATACGCCGGGATAGCCTCGCTCTTGCATCAGCACGTATTGCCTCCGAGCTACGATGCTTCCGGCTTGGAAGAGGATGTCCGGTTCAATATCGTATGAGTGTCTTTCGGCCGCACGTTGCAGATATTCGTCGAAAATGCCGGTTATGTGGGTGACATAGAGCGCGGGGCGTTTGCCGGAGCGCTCGCTCACGCGGTTGTACAGCTCGCAGGTTGCAATCGCCTGGGGCAGGCCCATTATCTCGGTGGCGATAATCGGGATGTCCAGCTCGATCAGTGCCTCAATGGCTTTCAGCCCTGCAGGCGTAACGGCGACTTTGGCGATGAAGTTCCTGCCGAGCTTGCGGTACTCTATTGCCTCGTTGACGATGCGCTCGGCGTCGTCGTCGTGATGGGGATTGCCCTGTATTGAGACGAAGCCGGCCTCGCCGGAACTCCGCTCGTAAAGCGAACGAAACTGCTCCATGATCGGTTTGATTAGCTCCTGCATCACCCGGTCGACGGCCTGATCGTTTGAGTCGGCCTCTTGGTTGAGTTCATCGACAATCTGGTAAACCGCCTCCGGCACGTCGTTACGCCTCAACTGATTGGCTACGTAGGTGGGGTTTGTGGTGCACGCCACCGCGCCGGCTTCGATTGAAAAGGCCGCCTCTTTGGGGGTGGGGTTGTTGATCCAGAACCGGGTAGGACTGAGTCTGTGAACACGGTGAAAATAGCCGTCCTTCTTCGATCGGTGCATACGAGTGCCTCCTGAGAGTTACCGAGCAATGTCTGTGCCATCATGTGGAGCAGTGTTGCAACCGTGGATTTTCCGAACGCCCGGAAGAAGATGGGGAACTTTCGTATATGTCTTTTTTTGGGAGTTATTTATGAAGCCGAAGGGTGCACCGGGCAGCCCGAGCGCTACGTTGTCGTCGTTCGTCAGGAACGGTGTCGCGCTATGCACAACTGCGTGACTGTTTCACTTTAAACAAATAATTGCATTTTGCAACAATTGTTCCCAGCCGGTTTATGCCGGTCTATAGGCCTCTCTCGTGAGAGATCTACGAGGTCTGCCGACGGGGCCTGCGACGCCGCTTGGCGGTATAAGCATTCTGCTCTACAATAAGGGCTACATCTTGAGCGAAGGAGCAGACTGGTGAGAACAATGAAGATCGGTAATTCCGGCCTCGAGGCTTCGGTAGTTGGCATCGGTACCTGGGCGATCGGAGGAGACAGTAACTGGGGAGCCAGTGACGATGCTGAGTCGATTCGCACAATACACCGGGCGAGAGAACTTGGCGTCACGCTATTGGATACGGCGCCGGCATACGGGCTTGGGCACAGCGAAGAAGTAGTGGGAGAGGCTTTGCAGGGACGCCGGGACGATTATGTGCTCGCTACCAAGTGCGGACTACGGTGGGATATAGAGGAAGGCGCGGTCTTTCTTGAGCGAGACGGCGTTCGTATCGTGCGCAACGCCCGCCCCGAGCGCTTGCGGGAAGAGGTGGAGATGAGCCTTCGGCGCCTGAAGACCGACCATATCGACATTTACATCGTCCATTGGCAGTCAGTTCCCGAGTATCCTGTTCCAATCGAAGACACAATGGGCGCGCTGATGAAGCTCAAAGAGCAGGGCAAAATTAAGGCTATTGGAGCTTCGAACGTCAGCCGGGAAGAGTGTAAAGAATACGTGAAGCACGGGCAGCTAGACCTGATCCAGGAGAAGTATAGTATGCTTGACCGCTCGGCTGAACAGCATTTCTTTGATCTTTGTGCCGAGCATAACGTGTGCTTTCAGGCGTACTCGCCGCTTGAACGGGGGGTGCTTACCGGCAAATATACACTTGATACGCCTCTCGGCGAAGGTGCCGCGAAACGCAAGATTAAATGGTTTGAGAAAGAAAATTTAGTACACATTGTGGATTTGGTGAAGAAATGGGAGCCGCTATGTCGTAAGTACGATTGCACGATGACGCATTTAGTGATTGCATGGACTGCGGCCCAGGGAACTGGTGACAACGTGAATGTGCTGTGCGGAGCGCGCAAGACGGGCCAGATTGAAGAGAACGCCGGGGGCGGAGATGTGGTGTTGGACCCGGCCGATATCGAGCGCATGCGCGCCGACGTAGAAGCGATCGCCTAATAAGATTAGCATCTTGAGATTATAGTTGGTGTTATGTCGTTCCGTGAGGTCGCATGAGCGGCCTCGGGGAAGACAATACCTCAGGGAAGACAATTCAGTTACTGCCGTTGGCGCTGCGGAGCTGATAGGTTCAATCCGCGAAAATGTCCAGGTATACAGCTTCGTTGGAGTTCGCAATTACGTTGTGCGACAACCGGGCGTCAAAGTATAGAGAGTCACCGGCGTTGAGGGTATACTCAACCGACCCCACACGAAAGCGGATACTGCCTGAGACCACGAAAACAAACTCCTCGCCTTGATGCGTCACCGAATGTTCCCGCACTTCGCCTTCACGAACTCTAAAAAAAAACGGCTGCATTCGCTTGTTCTTGAAATCAGTAACTAGGGGACAGATAGCGTAACCACGATCGGTCTCCACGAAACCGTTCGTGGTTTCAGACCATATGGTATGACCTACACCGCTTCCGTCGTTGCTCTCCAACAGCTGTGAGATGTGTGTGCCCAAGGCCGCCGCGATCCTCACGATCGTCGCAACCGGTGGCACTACCCTTCCATTCTCGATCTTGGAGAGAAGACTGCGTGAGAACCCGCTTTGCTCCGCCACATCCTGAAGCGTTCGACCTTGAAGTTGCCGAAATCTCCGGATCCCTTCCCCGATCGCCGGGGTTCCTTCTCCATTGGGCATGTTCACTTCTCAACTCCTCATGAGGCCGACTGCGTGTTCTCGCGAATTCGATGTGAATTATAATAAACCCTGTTGCATTAATCCATAGGCTGGGCCGAAGCGCAAGCTCACCGGAGCGCCGAATTCCCGTCTATAACATCGAATACCGGCCCTATTGCGCAACTAATTGCAGCTGAAGTGCTCTATTGTACGGCTGCATGAGCCGGCCGCGTACTCCTTCACCGGAGCACCTGTCCGGCGTTTCGCACAGTTTTTCATTGACCGTTCAACAAAGTTGAACTATGATGAACCAGGGAACACCCCAAAAAAGATACACCGCAGCATAAGGAGGAAAAACACGGAAAGAGAGTTGGTAGGGTGCACTGGGCGCGAGTGTTGCGGTCGCGTCTACAAAGTTCCATCCGGATCGGTGACGTGCCCGTTTGGCTCGTCATACAAAAGGAGTTATCGTATGTCAGATATCAGTTTGAAGCACAAATTGGTTTTGGTGGGATTTGTCGTGTTGGCTGGAGGGCTTCTGTTGGGGGCTGGGGCGGCTGAAGACGCCGATGAAGAGGTTTATGAGACGACAATCACAATGCTTTCAACGGCGATCTATCAGCCTGCGCCAAGGGCGTTTATCGAATACGTTGAAGAGAACTCGGATGGGCGAATCGTTTTTGAAGACTTCATCATGGAAACACTGGGTTCGGACACCGACGTAATGGAAATGGTGTATCACGGTGAAATCGATATCACTACCGGTCAAATGGACGCCGGAGTTTCAACATATGTCTCGTCGGTTGTTGCGCTCTCACATCCGTTTGCCTTTTCCGATCCCGATGAGTTCATCGAGGCGGTGCATCCCGAAAGCCCGATCTTCCAGGAGTTTCAGAGGATCGTTCGTGAGGAATCCGGCGGCAACCTTCACGCGTTGAACGGAAAGTACGCGTCTTCTCGGAACACGTACTCGGTTCCCGGTCCGATCAGGACCCCGGATGACCTCGTGCAACACAGCATTCGTATCCGCGTCCCCGAGTCTCCCCTTCATCTAGGCCTCTGGGAAGCACTCGGAGCCACGCCCGTCGGCGTCCCTGGGGAGGAGCGGTACGGCGCACTTCAGACCGGTATTGTAAATGCGCTTGAAGGTGGCCTCGGCAGCGCTATTGACCTGGGGCTTACGGATTACACGCAGTACACGATTCTGACCGGACATGTGATGACCGGCCATTTTTTCATTGCAAACGCTGATTGGTACGATTCTCTTCCCGAGGATTTGCAGGCAGTGGTCGACGAAGGCGCTAAGCGCGCCGCCGATGTGCAGAATCGTGACCTGCCGCAGGCGGATGCGGAGGCCATCGATGCCATGCGCGATATGGGGATTGATGTGATTGAGTTGACTGAAGAGGAACGACAACAGTGGGTTGATATTGCGTTCGATTTTGCCGAAGAGATCATGGAAGCGGAGAATGTAAATCCGGCATTTCTTGAAATGGTACTGGATTTCGGTAACTAGTATTCAGGCTTGAAGCCGCTTACTTGATAGGAGTTGCGTGCGGCGGTGTCGGAGATGAGTTGCTGTTGCGCTCGGCCGGCACCGCTCCGCGACGGATACCGGAGGAGCTTGAGGCGCTAGGTATCGCGCCCATTAATCGATTAGCCGGTTAGCCGATTAGCCGCAATTCGGGGCACCTGTATTCACTACCGACCGAAACAAGCCACAGAGTGAGGCGCTGACGTGGGACTCTACTTACTTGTTATCCTTTTAGCCGGCGGAATGCTTATCGGCGTTCCTATTTTTCTCGCGATTGGCTTCGCGACATTAGCTTATGTAATCGACGTCGGTCCAATGATCTTGCCGATCTTTATGCAGCGTTTGTTCGCCGGAACGCTGAGCTATTCCTTTGCGGCGGTACCGTTGTTCATGCTGGCCGGCGCGATCATGGGCGAATGCGGTATTACCGACCGAATCATCCAGTTCACTCGAACACTTGTTGGACACTGGCGTGGGGGACTGGCTCAAGTCAATATCGCAACAAGTATAGTATTCGCCGGAAAGTCGGGTTCGGCGTTGGCGGATACGGCGATCGTGGGCTCGATTATGGTTCCTGTGATGGAGAAGCAGGGGTACGAGCGGGCGTATAGCGCCGCTGTTACGGCGGCTTCAGCCACGCTGAGTCCGATCATCCCGCCGAGTATTGTAATGGTCATATATGCGGCTGCGTTTCGAGTACGCGTCGGTAGCCTGTTCGCGGCGGGAGTAGTGCCGGGGTTTGTGTTAGCTTTCTCGATGATGGTGGTCACTTACGTGCTGGCGCGAATTCGCAAGTATCCGTCTTACCCGAAGGCAACCCTGCGTGAGATCGGAGAGGCTACACTCGCTGCGTGGTCTGCACTCGTTATGCCGTTGATAATCCTCGGCGGGATGTTCAGCGGCGTTTTCACAGCGAACGAGGCTGCCAGTGTAGCGGTGGTCTACGCTTTGGTCTTGGCACTCGGCGTGTATCGAAACACGTCGCTGAAGCAGATCGCTGCGTTATTTCGCCAGACCGCACTGCGAACGGCCTCGATTCTGATGATCCTGGCGGTCGCGCAGAACTTCGCTTGGATCATCTCGCGTGAACGGATTCCAACGATAGTGGCACAGTGGCTGCTGGGGATTACCGACCACCGCGTACTGCTGTTACTGCTTATTGGTTTGCTGCTGTTCGTTGCCGGCTTGTTCATCGAGCGAGTTGTGAATTTGTTCCTGCTCGGTCCGATCTTGCTGCCGATTCTTACACTGCAGCTGGAAATGCATCCGATTCACGCGGGTCTCATGATGATCTTTATTCTCGGTATTGGTCACGTTACTCCGCCATTCGGCGCAGCGTTGTACACGATTGCAATGGTAAGTGAGACTAAAGTCGAAGAGATCGTTCGGTTCATGTGGCCCTACATTGTGGGAATGATAGTAGTAGGATTGCTAATCACTTTCGTAGAGCCGCTGAGCTTGTGGTTGCCGAACGCGCTTGGACTGTTGTAGAGAGCGCAGGCCTAACGGGGAGTTACAGAAGAATGAACAAGATACTCGAATGGATCGAGCGAATATCAGCAGGCCTCGCAAAAATAGTTGAGTACTTAGTCGCAGTTGCGCTAGTTTTTCTATTTGTGTTAATCTTTTCCGAGATCGTTGGACGCAGCTTGCTGGGCGTGACCATCGCGTGGATGATGGAGGCCGTGGGCTTCTTGCTTGCCTTCATTACTTTTCTTGGGATAAGTGTTCACGTATATCGGAGAAAGCTTCTTTCACTTGAGTTCGTGCGTGAAAAGCTGTTTCGCACGCCCCGAGCAATAACGTTTTTCAGCATTTTTACCTGGCTGGTTTTGCTGGCGTATGCGTATGTGCTGATTACCGAGGGGCTGGTCTTTGCCGAGCGGGGGATAGATCGTTTGACTCCTTCGCGGCGCTTCGAGCTTTACCATATGCGGCTAATTCTGCCGGTTGGTGGGGTCTTGGTTTTTGTACAGGGCGTGTTGAACATCGCGAAAGAGATAGGGCAGCTTGTCGGAATAGACATTACTCCGGCCCATGAAACCGCCGCCGACGACGAGGAATGATGGTGTCGACCAATCGCTAAGAAGCTTCATTTTGGCGAAGAGTTTGCTTGACAGGAAGGGCTGTACCTCTCACACTGCAAAAGGTAATATATTCAGAGTATATCACCTAATAGAAGCTTGATGGAATGCGTGAGATGAGTACATCGTTGCCAAGTCAAAATGAAACAACCAAAGGGAGGCGAAGCCAGCGTCGCATATACGATATTATTAAGCATCGCATCGTGAACTGTGAGATCCCGCCGGGGCAAGCCCTGTATGAGGATCATTTCGCTGAGGAGTTCGGCACCAGTCGAACTCCGGTTCGTGAGGCATTGCTTAAGTTGCGGAACGATGGGCTGGTTTCGATTTTGCCGCGCAAGGGCACCTTCATATCGCAGATAACGGTACAGAGTGTATATGAAATCTACCAACTTCGGCGGCTACTGGAACCCGGGATCGGCACCGAGGTAAAAGATCACGTTGATCCGGACCGTCTTGCTGAGTTTCGCACCCTATTCGAGCGGATCCCGTTTGAGCAGGAGTTGCTTCAGGACTGGTTTCAATACGATCGAGAGTTTCACACGTACCTGGTTGAATGCACCGGGAACGGCATGTTGTTGATGCTCTACGAGTATATTATGAATCATCAACAGCGGGTAAGTATTCTGGCCGCTAAGCAGCCTCAAAGACTGCAGGAGACGGCCAGGGAGCACGCCGCCATAATCGATGCGCTGCTGGAGAAGGACGATGCTCGCATTACGTCAGCAATCCTCGCTCACATACGAGCTTCGTGGGATGCGTCGCTAAGGGTTGAGCGGATCTATCGTTAGCAAGCTCTCTTGAGTGTAGTGGCTCGAACGAAAGCGTAATTCAGGTTCAGAGCGTTTGGCCACCGTCTACCACCCAGGTTTGCCCGGTCACGTGCCCGGCGCTGTCGATAAGTGCACATATCACTTCAGCAACGTCGGTGGGCTCAGCAGGCTTCTGCAGAGGAGCACGCGCCGACTGTTGTTCGACGAAGTTCTCGCGACCTGCCACCCATCGGGTTAGTACGATTCCGGGAGCCACGGCGTTTACGCGGACATCAGGCGCCAGTGCCAACGCGAACGACTTCGTCACACTGAGCAACGCAGCTTTGGATGCTGCGTAAGCCATAGAGCTTCCGCGCCCGGTGATGCCGGCTATAGAGGCAACATTGACCACACACCCCTTTGCGCGTTTGAGCTGGGGAGCGGCTGCCCGGGTAACAAAGAACGCGCCTTTTACGTTGACGGCGAAAATATCGTCCCACAACTCTCCTCGCATTCCCTCGAGATCGTCGAGGGCCACGAAGTGCGTCTTCCCTGCGTTGTTCACCAGTATGTCTATGGCGCCGAACTCTTGCACAATTTGCGATACCATAGCATGAACTGCATCATCATCCGAGACATCGGCGGCGACAGTAATAGCCTTTACGCCAAGATTGCGGACCTCGTCGGCGGTTTCTCGAGCGCTGTCCGCCGAGCTTGAGTAGTTCACGGCAATATTTACGCCGCGCTCGGCAAGCGCGAACGCGGTGGCACGGCCGATGCCGGTACCGCCACCGGTGATAAGTGCCGTTTTTCTGCTTAAGTCTTTCATTATGCTCTCCTTCGCCGGAGCACTCCGGTGGTGTTTTACCATAGGTCGTGAGGATCTAACTCACGAAGAACACGCATGGCTCCGAGTCGGTCATGCACCTCCATCTTAGCATAGATTTCATGGACATAATTTCTGACTGTCGAGGCTCTTTCATAATTCCCAACGGGGGATATTTTTTCGCTTTGCCAGCCTATTCTACGGCGTAGA